>JAVZLI010000087.1:0-5052 GCA_038883835.1 Thermoplasmataceae archaeon | reverse complement strand
CTCTCTTCCGCATCTTGAGATAGACCCCTCTGGATGACTTGCCCCAGACTGGGACAACTATCTCTGAAAGTATCTCATCCCTTCTCAATGAGGTAGTGTAGGCATCTACAAAAAACTCACTGGAATCAATGTATCTTTCATTCCCATTTCCATAAACCCTGAACTTTGCGCCAAGTGAAAGCATCACTGCGGGAAGGTCATTACTGGGGTCTGCGTGGGAAACGTTGCCACCTGCTGTCCCCATGTTCCTTACAAGCGGGTCGGCAATCTGAGATGCTGCCTGTTTTATGATAGAAAGTGGCTCACCTATGGAATCAGAATCTTCAAGGTCAGCAACTCGGGTCATTGATCCTATATGAAGGCCATCGCGCCTCATATCAATATGTTCAAGGTCCCTTATTTCAGAAAGGCTTACCAGAACAGGTATGGATGTGACACGGAGCTTAAGGGAAGGAAGAAGGCTCTGGCCGCCTGCGAGAATTTTTGCATCCTCTCCATATTTCTTCAGAATGTCAGCAACCTCTCTGATCCCAGTCGGTGCAAAATAGTCAAATTCAGGTGGAATCATAAAATCAATAATTCTTTATGATATTTAAGGAAATTCATGCGATTCCCACGGCTGTATCTATCCTTGATCTATGAATTCACGCTTTCAAGGGTGCGATCAGAAAATTCGGGGTACTCATGAAAGCGTATTATCGGAATTCGACATTCTTAAATATCGGAAATCGATATCTATAATGAAGGTGACTCAAGTGATGGGATATGGAAGGCATATGCATCACGGAATGCGAGGTTTTGGCGGGTTGAGAACATTTGTTCTGAACATACTATCGGAAAAGCGAGCAAAGGGGGCAGATATAATTAACGAGCTTAACAAGCGGACAATGGGATGGTGGAAGCCTAGCCCTGGGTCGGTTTACCCTCTGCTATCTTCAATGGAAAGGGATGGGCTGATCAGAAGGCTCGAGGATGGAAGCTATGAAATCACACAGGCAGGCAGGGAAGAAATTGAGGCAAGAACCTCATTTCTAAGAGGTTTCCGGCCCTTTGGCTTTGGCTATGGCCTTGAAGATATTATAAATGAACTCAAGGGTTACGTAATGTACTTCAAGGACGATCCGGCGAAACTCAAGGAACATGAAAACGACCTGAAGGAGATTTACAAGGAGCTTGGTGAGCTCCTCAAGCTAAATTAACCAGGTTCAGACTGATTCGGCAACAGGTTGGGTTTCCTTTAGCCTCCTCACAGAAATTATTTCAGAAGCAATGCTGACGGCTATTTCAAAGGGGCTTACTGCCCCAATATTTATCCCTATTGGTGCATGGACGCTTCTCAAGAAATCTTCAGAAACGCCATTTGCTTTGAGAATCTCAAAGTCATGTGTTATCCTGTTTCTGCTCGCCAGCAGACCTACGTAAGCAGGCTCCTGCTGTGATATTTGCTGAAGTACGCTTATATCTCGGTCTCCCTTTGTAAGCACCACGACAAAATCGTTGGGGCCTAGCTTCAGATCAAGGAGGCTATAATCCAGTTCTGTGATAAGCCTGTCGGGCTGATTTGACAGGTTTGGGGCGTGATCTACAACTACCACATTGAAATTCAGCTTCTTTCCCAGCAAGACGAGATCATCCTCAATTTCGTCTTTTCCTCCTTGCCCTACAATCACCAGTCTCTGGGAAGGCAGGAAAGGCTCAAGATAAATTTCAATTACCCCTCCGCAGAACGTCTCTACGTAAATGTCCTCTCTGGTTCTCCTTGCGATCATTGCCTTTGTCCCCTTCTTTGACTCCTCCAGATGCACCCTAATTACGCTTGGCTTTCCTGTCTTTAGCGTCTTTTCTGCCTCGTCAATAATAACGGATTCTGGGCACGCGCCTCCAAGCGTTCCGTAAACTATTGATCCATTCTGTATTATAACCTTGAAGCCTGGCTTTGCAAGAGAGGACCCTTCTGTTCTTATGACCGTTGCCACAACAAATGAGTTCTGCCCCTTTCCCATTTCTCCCATCTTGCCGGCAAAATCAAAATTTTCCATATTTGATCATTACATTCATGTTTTAATTCTTTAGCACCTGATCATAGGATCATCGTCGTATCCTTGCGAGGCCATCAATAGTCCATCATCTGCGCCGAAAGTTTAAAAATCAAGGGTTTCCATAATATAAGAAATTTCGATTGTGTTGGTTGTAGAATGGTAGCTGGTTTAATCCTCGCGTCCGGAATGTCCAAAAGGTTCGGGAGCAACAAGCTGTCCCAGACATTGCTTCGGCACACGCTGCTTGAGGCAGTCTTATGTTCCTCTGCTGGAATTGGCCTTGAGGATATTTATATTGTTGTATCTGGTTTCACCAAGGAAACGCTGCCTGTGTTTGCCGGAAGGTACAATATCATCATGAATCCGGATCCCTCAGGAGGGATCTCCGGTTCCATTAAAATATCTATACAAATGCTGAAGGGCAGGCATGATAAAGTTTTGATCATGCTAGGGGATCAGCCCCTGGTGTCAAGGGCAACCCTTAGAAGAATTATCTCTGAATCTGAAATGCACCATGATTCTATAATATGCACAGTTTCAGATGGCGTGAGAAGAAACCCTGCATTGTTTCCCGGGAGATATTTCAAGGATCTTCAGGGCCTCAATGGCGACATTGGTGCCAACCGGCTCCTGAGATCAGAAGAAGATGTGGTGGAAGTTTGGGTCAACGATCCTGATGAACTCCTTGATATTGACACTCCTGAAGACCTCGTGCGGGCAAGGCAAATCGCCAGCAGCAATCCAGCATGGATCCATGATATACTGGATTGCCTCTGAAATCATCAGACATGTACATTTAATTTTTTTATAAGTGAATCAACAGCTTCGTATGGGTCTATTAGGGTACCAGGTTCCCTTGCGAACTCATCAGCAATGGCAGCGCCTTTGACTGCTGAACGTGCGGCATGGATAAGCTCATCAGTTACCCTGGCAATTAGTTCTTCCCTCACCTTTTCCATCATGATTGTTCTTGAGGATTTTACAAATTCAATCCTCCTTTTGATGGCGTCGATGAGATCAGGAAACCCCTCTCCAGTCACTGAGCTGATCCCGATTACGGGAACAGGCCATTCTCCCTGGGGGCCAAGCGCCAGCGTTTCCTGGAGGTCCTTTATGGCAATAAAGGCTCCAGGCAGGTCAATCTTATTGACAACGAATATGTCTCCTATTTCCATAAGTCCAGACTTGAGCGCCTGTATCTCGTCCCCGAGCCCCGGGCCGAGCACTACCATAACTGTGTGCGCAAGCTTTGATACTTCAAGGTCAGCCTGTCCGGCACCGACAGTTTCAAGGAGTATCACATCTGAGCCGCTTGCATCAAGGATCTTCACGGCATCCCATGCCGACCTTGAGATCCCTCCTGTGGCTCCCCTGTTGGACAAGCTTCTCATGTATATCCCGTTTTTGGAAAGTGATTCCTGCATCCTTATCCTGTTTCCAAGCAGTGTGCCACCAGAAAACGGGCTTGAAGCATCTATTGCGAGAACAGACACAGAGAGACCAGAATTATGCAGAAGTTCTGAGAGCTTGCCGAGCATTGTGCTCTTTCCAATGCCTGGTGGCCCGGTAATTCCAAGGACGTGAGCCTTTCCAGTAAGCGGATAGATCGACCTTATTATCTCTCTTGAGACATCTCTGTTATCCTCACCTTCCACTATGCTTATGGCACGTGAAATTGATCTGTGGTCGCTGTTCCTTATTCCGTCAACGATATTTTGAAGATTCATTGGTTCACTTTTCCGAGAGCTTCTTCATCCTGGCCTCTGCCGCTCTCATATAGATATGATCAATGATCGTTTTCAAAGGGGTGCCTGGACCGTAGTTTCCGGTTATTCCTAATTTTTCAAGTTTTGGTTTGTCCTGATCTGGTATCGTGCCACCACCAACGATTGCTATGTCGTCAATGTTTCTCTCCTTGAGAAGATCAGCCACCTTCCTGAATACTGTCATATGGGCCCCATTAAGCAGGCTTAAAGCTATAACATCCACATCCTCATTGACTGCAGTATCTATGACCTCTTCCGGCGTAGGCAGAAGGCCAACGTATATCACGTCCATGCCTGAGTCCCTGAAAGCCTTCGCAAGGACAAGGATGCCCCTGTCATGGCCATCTATTCCCGGTTTTGCAAGGAGTACCTTTGGCGGCCTATCCTTAAACAATGACAGGTTCTTTCCAGGTTCCGAAGACTTTTCTTCCGACATTTGAAATTTCTTCGATCGTGGCATAGGCTTCCACCGCTTTTATTATGTAGGGAATAGTGTTTTCATTCTCATTAAGCATTGCCCTTTCCAGATCCTCAAGGGATGCCCTCACCCTTTCGGCATTTCTGGCCCTCTTTATGTCTCTTATCCTTTTCAATTGCCTGTCCTGTGCCTCTTTGCTTATTCTAAGAATGTTTATTGGCGCCTCCTCCTCTTCTACATATTTGTTAACTCCAACCATAGTTTCCTTTCCCTGTTCAAGCCTTATCTGTCTCCTGTATGATGTTGCAGCTATCTCCTTCTGTATGTAGCCCTTCTTTACTGCCTCAAGGATTCCTCCCATTCTGGATATTTCATCGAAATATCTGTAGGCTTCCTCCTCCATTTTGTTTGTTAGCCACTCAACATAGTATGATCCACCCAGTGGATCGACAACATCGGCGACACCAGTCTCATCGGCTATAATCTGCTGGGTCCTAAGGGCTATCTTCACTGCATTCTCCGACGGCAGTGCCCAAGCTTCATCAAAGGAATTGGTGTGCAGGCTCTGGGTTCCTCCAAGTACAGCTGCGAGGGCTTCTATGGCTGTCCTTACGATGTTGTTCATTGGCTGCTGCCATGTAAGGGTATACCCTGATGTTTGGGTGTGAAAACGCAATAGCAAACTCCTGGGATTCCTGGCACCGTATTTTTCCTTCAGGACTGTTGCCCATATACGCCTAGCTGCACGTAGCTTGGCAATTTCTTCGAAGAAATTTATGGAAGAGTTGAAGAAGAATGAGAGCCTCGGCGCGAACGAATCAACGTCCAG
>JAVZLI010000086.1:0-5094 GCA_038883835.1 Thermoplasmataceae archaeon | reverse complement strand
ACCTGTAGATAGCCCTGGCACACGCGGCTGCAATAGCAGCAGATTCCCCAAGTCCCTTTGCCGATTCGTAATTTCTTTTCCGCTCAATATAGAACTGAAATGACCCAGTTAGGGAAAACAGAGATTTGAAAAAGGAGAGGGCCTTGTTTGATCTCCTTGTGTAGGATTGATCCATTTTCCCATCGAGCATAACTAGGTCTTGGCCTGGTTTATTCAGGTATCTGCAGTAGCAGTGGGCTGAGCTGTAATCCGCCGTGAGCGAAATGGATGGAAAGTTGGCTATATTAAGAACACTGTCAAAATAGCCGAGGAACTTCTCTATGCCGGTGATTGGATAACCGCCTCCATAAAATAGCTTATCGTACTGGGGATCTGGATCTGCTCGGCCAGGCAGATTCCAGTAACCATCATCAGAAAGCCTTTTCCTTAGTGTTCCGCCTAGTTCCTTAAGATCAGCCATCAATCCCTCCCTTCAGGAATTTTAGGATTTCTTCCCTAGTTTTCATGTAATCAATGTTATCAAATGTTTTTATTCCATAATTTCTGCATTCTTCCAGGGAGTACTTCATCATTTCCCTATAGGTTTCCAGTTGTAGTGCCAGCCTCTTTCCATGCGACTTCAGATGGGTGAACCTGTCCCTTTCCAGAAGCCGTTCTTCATTGATTTGCCTGTCTGAGATGTAAATGTACAGAGCAGTAATCTCGCTAAGAATGTCTGTTCCTATTAGGCTGGGAATGAAATAAAGTGTCTCCAGTATAAGTGATTCTCCGTTGCTTAGTGCTCTTGATATAATTGATCTAGTACCAGCAGCCATAATCTTCCCCTGCTCTATGTATCCCTTCACAATGTTTTCGGGGGTCCTATCGCCGTACAATTTCCAGGCATCGTAAACACTTGTACCCAGAATGTTGTTATATTCCTGGCATGAGCCCCTAAGAAATTCCCTGAGGTAATCACCAGACAGGACAATGTCTATCCCAAGATTCTTTGCAATAAAGCCAGAAATGCTGGATTTACCAACTCCAGGAATACCTCCAATAATTATAACATGAAAGTTTTTATCCAGGCGATCACCCCCAAATCCTCATGAGGTCCCGTGTATCTATGACCTCCACGGACCTGGAGAGGATCTCAAGTGCCTGGTAATATATTCTTTCTGAGTAGGTTGATATGGCATCAGAAACTACAGCTACAAAGTATCCACGGTTTAGTGCTGAAAGCGCATTAAACAGCACTTCCCTTTCAGCGAAAAAACCAGTGATCATAAGAGTATCTCTTCGTTCTTCTGACATCATGTCATTAATGCTTGTGCCCTCAAAGATGTCCAAGGAAGTGGATACCTCAATGGGATCGTTTCCGCCAGGCAACATAGAACTGAATTGGCTTGAATACTCCACGTCAAGTTTAGATGATGGAGCCATGCCATTTCTCCTCCTCTTGTTCTTGTCACGGTTGTACGATGTGAAAACATCACTGCCCTTCGGATCTCCAGTGTAGACATACCTCACTGGAATTGCAAGAGATTCAATTTCTCCGAATAAGAATGCGAAGGCAGTGACAGTTTCCATTTTGCTGAACACTTCCTGAAAATTTTCTACGGAAAGATTAAGGCAAGCTACTGCGATTCTCTCTGGATTAATTATATCCTCAACGGAAGGCGGTTTAGTATCGTTCATTAAGGGACCACTTATCATATCTATATCAGAGATTTTGTCTTTAAATTACGTTTTTTTTGCAAGTTCCACCCTAATATGAGATTTGAACTATTTGACCCTTAATTTTATCATTCGAAGGTTCAGAACTGGCCATTTGCGAACGGTTGGGATCTCGTAATAAAGAAAACAGGCAAAAGCAAAAAAAGGCAATGGGATCAGCCGACTTAATTCTCACAAATGCTTATTTGCAACCTAAACAATCCCTTCATGAAAGACCTTGGCAATGAGTAGGGGAATCAAAATAACCATAACAGCTATCGCGGTGGTGGCCATAGCGGTGATTGCATATTCAGTCTTTCCCTATGCTTCCGCCGCGCCAATAAAGAACCTTAAAGTTGGACAGCCGGCCTACATTTACGGAACTGTACAGGAAAGGCTTTCAATTGGAAATTTCAGTGGGTTCAGGCTGAACGATTCATCAGGGTCGGTATTTGTTGAGTGGAACGGAACGCTGCCAGCAAACGGCGAAAAGGTTTTGGTTCATGGGACTCTGGAGGAAATATCGCCTAATTTTCTCAAGTTGATTTACTTCAAAGCAGACAGCGTGATATACTGGCCCATATAGATCAGGTTCATTTGGCTGAGCTGAGATTAATAACCCATCATTTTGTTCCATTACAGCGAAACCACAATGAATTCTTGAACAGGGTTCCAAATAGGGTTCAATCAAAAGTTTACGGCATTATGTTCCATTGTTTTGACAAAATTTGAAGGGTTGTTGCATTACATTTTCTGTGCAACTGCATAATCTTGCAACGCAACCAATGGTTAAGATGGAATTTTTTAATACATATCCAGCTATTCAGCATGTCTCTGCGGAGGTTGTCGAGCTAGGTTAAAGGCGATGGATTCAGGGTCCATTCCCGTAGGGGTCCGCCGGTTCAAATCCG
The DNA here is from genome assembly GCA_038883835.1 of Thermoplasmataceae archaeon. Classification (GTDB taxonomy): domain Archaea; phylum Thermoplasmatota; class Thermoplasmata; order Thermoplasmatales; family Thermoplasmataceae; genus UBA447. The sequence goes on along the minus strand of JAVZLI010000086.1, from coordinate 2,488 downwards.
GCCCTCCGCATTAATTGTTGCTGGAATACCACTGCCGGTCAACATTTTCAATGCAATATATTGCCGGCAAATCGTCGTCCAAAAAGTAAATTCCTAAATCCGTTACACGAGCTTAATGAAGCAGGTCCTCAAGTGGATTGCTCATTTCTCTTATTTCCTGTACCTTTATGTTGGCCGCTGCCAATTTCTTTATTACTGAGGAAACTTCGTCTGCGGAGCTAAGTTCCAAGATATAGTACCTACCCTCAAGCCTCGCTTCTGGGAACACGCTAGAGAGGTTGTCGGCTCGGATCCCAATGACATATTTTCCCATGGGGATCTTGTCTATATCTCCATTATATGCGATTCTCCCATTATCTATTATGATTACCTGTTTACCTATCTCTCTGGCCTCGTAGAGGTTGTGGGATGAATAGAGCACTATTTGGTCCCTGGAAATCCCCAGGATATCCTTTCTAACTTCGCTTGCAACAATGGGATCGAGGTTTGAAGTGGGTTCGTCGAATAGATAGACACTCCTCTCCCGCAAAAGGCATTTGGCAATGGAAACTCTCTTCTTCTGCCCCTGGCTTAGGGATACATAGGTTTTGTCCATGAGTTCCCCGAGGCCAAGCATCTTCACAGTTCTTTCCTTATCATATTCGTCCGAATCCAATAGGGTTCCGAACAGATCAATTATTTCTCGCACTGTCATGCTAATGGGTACACCCGGCTGATGTGACAGGTACATGCATTTTTGCCTCGCTTCAGGATGCCCATATGGATCGAGACCATCAATGGTTAGGGTGCCAGTGTAAGGCTTCAATATTCCTGTGACACTTCTAAAAAACGTGGTCTTTCCAGCACCATTTTTTCCAAGAACAACGTAAATTCCAGGTCTGTTGATCGTTATGGTTATGTTATGCAGAACCTCCTTGCCGTAGTACCCAGTTGACATTTCTACTGCTTCTATATTGGTCATTTCGCCACCTATGATAGGAACCTTTCCCTTGCCATCCTAACGTTGGAAAGAAGAAATACAAGTAGAAAGACAATAAATGCAGCAACAACATATGAAGCCAATATCAGGTAAAGCTGGTTGAAATCTATAGGTCCGAATATTCCCCTTTCAGTGAACACTGAAAAGAAGAGTGGAATAACGGTGATTATGACCCCGAATACGGGCGCTAGCCCCGCCGGAGAGTTAACAAATGTCATCTTCTTTGTCAAAGCCTGGGATACGAATGCAATGGAGGTGCCAATCAGTACCGCAATAATGGAGATTGGCAGAGTATAAATCAATATTTCTTGGGCAAAAGTTGAAGGCACTCCTCTATTCAAGGCAAAAACTACAATGAATATTTCCGCTATGGCAATTAGGATTGTGATCACAGCAAAGAATACTGCTGTTAGTACTATAGCCCAGAATATGTCCTTGGTTTCAGTTCGTGTGGAGGAAAGGATAAATTCAAAGAAACCGTTCTCTCGATCTTCACTATATAGGGCAGGTGCCATCATAGTACCAACGACAGTAAACACTGGCGCAACAAATGGCAGTATCAACGCAACTAGGTATAGCGACGTGTTGTCTAGGCCCAATGACTTAGCAAATGCTGTCAAGGCTTGTGCTGCTGGCCCAGCGGTACTCCTTTGGCCAACAGCAATGAATATGATAAGGAATAAAATTGGCAAAATTATCCCAATGAGAAAGTAGGGTTTGCCTTCTTTCAGGTATCTGTGCAAGTAAAGATTCAAAAGAAGGTAATTCAATTTTAGCACCTCGAGAATCAAAAATAATTTTCTCAATATCTTTTGCTTCATTATAATTCTTTTTCAAAATGAAACATCGTTGTATGGCCATGCATATGCTGTTGATCTTCTTCGGGAAGCGTACCGGTGCTATTGTTCCTTAGAACATTGAATTAATGCCTTCAATCAGATGCATTACCTGCAAATATCCTTCTCTCTCGTGCCCCTGGATCAGCTTGCTGCACCAATCAGGACCGCGTGTATTATACTATTATTGAAAGCATTGAAATTCTTGACGCCATTATTCTTTTAACATAGGCTGACACATGAAACTTGCCTTATCGTCCTCCTTGACCCCTTAGTGAATAGAGCCCATCTAGTGGTTGTCCCGAATAATGTAGGCCTATTGCCACTGATAAACATGATTTCGTTATATCATACACAATGATCCTCCTAATCATTTTGTATATGTTTCAGGCCTGACGGAATATGGGCACAACGGAATATTCTCAGACGTGAGTCCTATGATTCTAGCTGTGCTTTGGGCAATCCTCTTATTTTGGGAATGATCCCAATGATCATATCCAGGCCTGTGAAAAAATTGAGGGTAAAATTGCCTTATCTCAAGTGAAAAAATAGCACCTGGGTTTGTCACTCCCTCATCATTAAGGAAACAATCCTTCTTTTGACAAATGTGTCCTTGGTTCTGTCATAGCTGATAAGCTTTAGAGAGTCCTTGGATGCCGAATCCAGGTATTGG
>JAVZLI010000085.1:0-5096 GCA_038883835.1 Thermoplasmataceae archaeon | reverse complement strand
TGGCCCCTCGGCTAGAACAGACCCCAGTATTACCACAATGGCAACTGCTGCAGTGACCCTACCGTATATTATGGGATATCCAAGGTACGGTATGTGTGCAATCACCCTTCCCACGACATCGTAAGCTGGTACTGGCGCAGGGTCGTCCACAGGGTTGTTTATGCCCCGGGTCCTGAAATATAAGGTGTTGTTCTGGTCTATTATCTTCACTACTTCATGGGCAAACAGGGTTCCATTGTCCCAAGGTGCGTGAAATTCTATGATTTCGCCCACCTGTATGGATGAATAGCTGACAGGCTTCACGATCAAGAGTGAACCCGGGAGGATTTCAGGATACATGCTGGAAGTTGGATCTGCTGAGACTGTGTGGGTGTAGTAGGAACCGATGGCAGCTACTGCAATTGTAGCAACTATACATGCCATTGCAACATCTGTCTTTGACCTGCTGCGCCTAACCCTAACGACTTTCCTTGTACGCAGGAGCCTCTTAACCCATACATTCTCGCCCATAAGGAAGTAGGCCACCCAGAATACCATGGAGATGGATATTACTTCCCAGACGATATTGAACAGCGGAGATACCTTCTCTGATACATTGAGGAATGAGAAAGCGGAATAAAGAAAGAAGAATACCATTGGGGTCAAAATTTTGCGTCCTGCCGCAATATATATGTAGGAAACCAGGATGGAGAAAGCCATATCGAAGCCGAAGTCGTACAGCATAATTTTAGGGATATAACTGATATCGGTAAACGCGGATATTGGCGTGATCGAGAAGAAATAAAGTACACCAGACAGGATCATGCTGTCAAACTGCTTTTTTCTGAAGGCTTCAATGGTCGCAGCGAACACTGACGGAATGATGGAAACGGACAGCAGGGCAGAATACCATAGGGAACTGAGGAATGGACCTAGAAGGAATTCAAATTGCAACGTGCCCGTAAATATTGCCGGGGCCGTCAGCATAATCATCAGCATAACACTTAGAATGATGGCATGCGGGACCTTTCTGTCTCCGGCTGCCCTCCTTAGAAACAGAGGAACAAAAATGAGTAATGCCAGGAGTGTGTACAGTGAGGGCACTTTCAATAGGAAGCTTGTTTGCCATACAGCCACATAGGCTATCGGGATCACAGATTTGAGTTTCATTTCTTTATCTCCGCGTAGTAAGTCTTGCCGTCATCGTTCACATAAATCAAGTTTCCAAATGAAAAGACAGGCCGCTCTAAGAATGTAGCCATTCTGAAGACATCATCAGTGCTGTTCAAGCGGATGGCATCATCTGGAGGCGCCACTGAAATTTCTATCAGGTTCTCCTTGTTGGTGCGCTTGAATCTGGTTACGAAGTCTGATCTTGGCTGAACTGACATGGCTATTGGGTAGGCTGCAACGCCTATACCAATTGCAAGAATTGCATACCCTTCGTATCTTGTAATAGGTAAAATGGAGTCGCCATGTATATAGAGTGTTTTTTGGAATTCCCCTGAAACTGGTGAATTGTCAGGGCCTGAAAGGTCATAAGTTCTGTAATTTATGGACAGCGTGAGATTGGAAACTGACACGCCAAATGGGCTTGTTGCGGAAGCAGATATTATAATGGAATAACCTGAGGTGGTTGGTAGCCCAAGTTCCTCATTTACCTTCTGGGCAATGCTCACGTTTGATGTTACGTTTATTGGAAAGGAGAAGGCATGGCTATCTCCTGGCGCAATATCCAGGCTGCCGTTGGATGCGTAACTTATCTTTGACCATGATGGAGAATCAGATTTTATATAAGCTTGGTAGGAATATTGAACAAAAGTCGAATTTCCATCGCTATTCGTGTATGAAACAACAAGATCAACAACAATGTCCTTGCTTATATTCTGGTAAATAACCGGGGGATTTGTTAGAGTGACGTTATTCCCATAAAGGGAATTATTTGAAAGGACATCGTACAGGACAAGATCCGAGCTGACGGAATATGATCCAGAGGGCACCTTAAGAGTCTCCGGCTGATGCTGCACCATCGAAACAATAGAAATAGCAATGAGAATCGCCGCGACGGCAATAGATGCAAGGATTACACCTCTTTTTGGTCTATCACTCATATCAAAAAATAACCAGTGTCAACATTTAACTCTTTCATAAAGGAATCTATATCTTATCTGGTATTCTTGATACCAGGGCTAGATTACTGGATTACAAGGTTGACATCCACTGGTATGGTAAAAAAGGCTTCCTGGTAAGGATTGCCTGATACGATGGACAGCATTATGAAAAGGGCAACAGACAGCGTACCTCCAGGTGGAATGTAGTCCTGAGGCTCTATCACGAATCCTTGAAATCCACCCTCATTTTCTTGGGTGGCTAGGGTCGAATTGACTACATTGAACCACTCGCTCTGGTTATCATAGGAGCTTCCGGTAAACTCAGTGAGCCCTGGACCGTAGAAAGGCCCAAACGACAGATTGGAAATCAGGCATTCCTGGTTGTTGAGATTATATATATTGAGGCAGAAGAGTACTGCGTTTCCGGGCCCAATATGAGATATGTTAAGTGATTCCGTAAGTTGCCCGCTATACGATGTTTTCTTCTCAACAACCACCAATTGTGGATCCAGGTCATTGAAAAGGCAGCCTGAGTGGCTTATCAGGGCATTCCCGTTGACATAAATTTCAGTGTTGTTTGCCCAGAACGCAACGACTGAAATTTGCTCCCCAAATTCTGTAAAATAAGCACTGGAAGTTATGTTTGTGGTCATCTTCCCCTGAAATGATGAGTAGGCCAGCGAACCTGAAAGCACAAAAGCTACCATTATAATTGAGATATACGCTGCCCTAATCCTCACGAGCAAACAACCGGATAGGAAATATAAATAACTCGCACATTAGGTTCATATCAAATGTTCACATATTGTGGCCTTAGCAGGAGTAAAAATAGAAGCATCCAATAACTCATCCCTTCCTTATTACTGCTTCCAGGTGCTGGGTGAAAGCATGTCGAAGCTTTTGACGAGCCCTTCGTTCTTGGCCTTTATTTCTCTGACACGGAATAACATCATTGCCAGAAGAAGCCCTATAATAATACAGAATATGAGTGAAGCACCATCCACAATGTTTCCAACCATGGCAATATAGGAGTAAACTCCAAGCCTGAGATAAATAAAAATCAAAGCATATTGCACAAGCGACACCGATACGCAGAATATCATTATGATGTTTACAGCTAACCTCAGGATGATGCTTGCCTCAAAAGTATTTCTGGAATTTTTCTTCATTTCATCCAGAAAACTGTGCAGCCCCTCAACGTCCCTCATGGCATTAACTGATAGGAGTTCAGCTTCGCTGTCTGAGATGCTCACGCCACTCTGAATCGCCTGCATTAGGCTCATGGTGAAGGCACTGGTAGGGCTATTTCCAAAAAATTTAACAACTTCCTTTAAAAAATTTATGTTAAGAATGTGTGAATTTATGGACGCCAACTCATCCAACCAGGCTAAGTATCTGGATATTTCATTTCTTAAGAAGAAATACGCGACAATGGAAACAACCAAAATCATCGTGGGAGTCAGAAGAAGCAGGAGTGGCGTCATGTACCAATGAACCTTTTCAGTGACTCCAGGGCTATGGCGCCGTCTCGGGTCAGTACGTAGGTTGGCTTTCTGCTGTTATGCATCATGGTCACGTATTTTTTGAGAAGAAGCTCATTGAGAAGCTCTGTAGCAGTTTGATAGTTCAGATTGCACCTGTATATTATGCTTGTAATTGTTGCTGACTCCTCATGGAGGAACTGCATTATATCCGCCATCATCGAAACCCTGTCCCTCTTCAGCCTCCTAAAAAGCTGGATATCCCTGCTGATACCCGTCGCGGGAATCTCAGAATTCAAATTCCGCATTGACCTGGCAGGGAATATTCCAAGATTCAGGGAAATTGTGAAATACTTTGAAAACAGGTTTTCCTCCTCAAGTACCGCAAACGCCTGAGGGATCCCGCAGTCAACCATGGCAGCCTTCAGAGACCCAAATTTTGAAAAGACCTCTTCCTCTGATGCAATGCTGCAAACAGGTACGCTCAAAGCTGGCTTGTCCCTCACAAGACAGGCAAAAAAACGATATGTCAGGCCAGATCTTCCCAGGAGCGTGTAATCTTTCACAATTTTCCATAAATTTCCATCGACGATCAACCTCTCGTTCTTTAGTATAAGCCCGTCTGGAAGATTATCACCGTAAATACCCATTGCATTCCCATTAGCTTATTCGATCCCTTTTATAATAATAAAGCGGTAATCCACTATCATCAATTATGTCTGACATTATGATTGTGCCGCATCCAGTTGCCCAGCAAGATAACTTCCGGATCCGAGAGGTTAGCCACGATGTTGCCCCACCCCTTGATAGGAGTCACAGAAAGACTGAACATTCCATAGATTGTACATATTTTATGTTCATATTTATTATCTGAATCGTCCGACGTTGCATCTCACATTGAGAATGGACGCCATTGAAAGTGAAACCTATTCAGACCACTGCATTGTTACCTGATTGTTAAGATTGAGAAGCCTCAGGTGCCTCAAACAAGTGCTGGGTTCATGTGTTGTCATGTGTTGTGCTGTTGCAGTGATATTCAAACATTCATTTGCCTACTTCGGTAGCTGAGTATTCCTCCTCCGGATCACAGGTGCGGATTGAAATGTTATGTTTATGGGCCTTTTGCCCCCATGCATCAATGCCCCTATCTGATCTTCCTGAGAGCCAAAACTGCAACAACTCCGGCAACAGCACCGCCAGCTATTCCTATTCCTAGAAATATGTAGGTGAGCGAATTTATATCAGGAACATACTGAACAACCACGACATAGTTCCCAGAGAGTTCAATAACACCGCTTCTGATTGACTCGAAGCCATAGACCTCACTTACCGTGAATCTGTAGTATCCGGGGGAAAGGCTGCCAAAATAAATGGTGGAATTATTGGATCTTAGTGTTATATTTCCCAGCGTCACATACCAGGTTGTTCCAGATGGAAGCCCCTCCTCCATGAACCCAAGAGTCAGGTTGGCATTCCCCGGTAAATACCTGATTAAGTACAAGAGCGAACTATTGGAAACGCTCAC
>JAVZLI010000084.1:0-5129 GCA_038883835.1 Thermoplasmataceae archaeon | reverse complement strand
CGGCTTATGGAAGCGGGAGCAACGGAGTCCATTTTCAGTATTCCAACTAGTTTCCCTGCCTTTGAAACAACGGGAATCTCTGATTCATCCAGGCTCCTCATTTTATCCATTGCCGAGTAGATGTCTTCATCTTCATAAACTGTGATGGGGTCGCTTGACATTATGTCAACGTTTGCCAGTTTTTCTGCGTCCTTGAAATATGAAAGGTGTTTCAAGACATCTGTCCTGGAAAGGATGCCTATGAGATTTCCCCTGTCAAGTACAGGCAATGCTGGCAACCCAGAATTCTTCAAAAGGCCCACAGCCTTCTCTATGCTGTCTCCCTTTGATATCTTGCTGGTCTTTATCATGAAGCTGTCTACCTTGGAATTGGGCTGAATGCTTCGCCTGCGAAGGATTTCCCTGTAGCTCAGCATTCCCAGATACTTGCTTCCTGACACAACAGGAACCTGGTGTATGCCAGTTTCCTTCATCTTTCTCATGGCGTCCACGACCTTCATCGCAGATGTCACTACTATGAGATTCTTCGATGTCATTATGTCTTCTACATTCATAGTTTCACCTTGGTGAATTTCATTTTGAGATTTCCAGCCAACTTGACTACTCTTTCCCTAACGTCATTGCCCCTTGCAGCCTCCACCATGAGCTGTGCTATGTCCTCCATGGATTCAGCTCCCATGCGGGTTATCTCGGAGGTGCCTATCCTCCCCTCACGATCCACAATTATGTTGTTCTTTTCAAGCCTCTGGCTAAACTCCCTGAAATTCATTCCCATGCCAGAAAGCTCCTTTGAATCCAGTAGTATCTGGTGCGTTTCGCTGTACCATGGATGAAATCTTGGCTTTATTCCCAGATCATACAGGGCCTTTGCAAGGTTCTTGGTATTCTTTACAACTTCTCTGGCATACATCTTGCCGTTCTGTGCCATCTCCTCCATTGCAACACCCAGTGCCGCCAGCCGTGAGGGGTGGAAATTGTCCATGCTTCTCCATGTCAGGTTTTCCCTTATTCTTGACATCAAATCAGCATTGTTGGAGAGAACTATGCCGCCCTGGGGGCCAAAGAAGCTCTTGTGCGTCGATCCTATTAAGATGTCAGCGTATCTTAGCACATCTGTTTGAAAAGCTCCTCCTGCAATAAGCCCCATTACATGTGAACCATCATATATGATGTATGATCCAACATCGTCGGCCAGCTGTTTCATCGATTTCAGATCATATTCCCTTACAAAAAAAGATTGGCCGAGGACAAATACTTTCGGATTTACAATTTTTGCCAGTTTTTCTAGATTCGAAAAGTCAATTTCCTGAGTTTCAGGGTTGTATGGTATCTCATAATTCTGAAATCCGAACATCTTTGGAAGATAGGCATTCTGATATCCGGTGTAGCCACCATCACGCTCAGCAATGCTCATCATGTTGTCACGTTTTTTTAAGACGCTGAGGAGGGTAGCCTGTGCAGCTATATGTCCTCCAATGGGCCTGACCTCAGCAAACTTAGATCCGAAGAGTTCCCGGGCTAATCGTTCCGTTTCCTCCAGGATCTTAACTATATATTCAGTTCCGCCGTAAGCATCTACCCCGTCCTGAACAAGTGAATACCTTGAAGCAAGATCGGATCCCAGCGCACTGAGAACAGCTTCGCTTAAAACATTCTCAGACGCCTGAAGGTTTAGGCACTGAGACCTGAATCTGGAGTGTTCTCTGACAAGCCCAAGTATATTACTCATAAATTTACCACCTGATCATCTGAAGACCAATCGCTCGGAAGAAAAAACACATTCACTAAATGGAGCTTTGTTAATGAATTTTTTTGCTTTATTTCCATAAGATTATTCAACATTCAGCAAATAGGGCAGGAGATACCTTGCCAATTATGGCTACCGGCCTATAGTGTGTATAATGTAATAGCCATCATCCTTAAATGGAGGTTGGCAGCTGGGCTATATGTACCAATTCAATTGTCTAAGATCCATTGGATTGAATCCGTATCTAATCTGCCAATTATCGAAAAGGCTATCCCATTTTGAAATATACAGTGCGGTTCCAGCTATGTTCAGGGTATTTAATTACGACCAGCGAAGGCTGATCATGGTCGTTGCTCTACTTGAGACACTTCGGACCTTTGGGATATTCATGGCAAACCCGGTTGTTGCTATTTATGCCCATAGAATTGGAGCTTCTGACTTTCTGTCTGGAGTTGCCCTTGGCGCATACGGGCTAACAATGGCTATTTTCCAATACCCGATGGGCAGGCTCTCCGACTCAATTGGCAGAAGGAGGGGGATATTTGTAGCTGCTGTTCCATTTATTGTTGGGAACCTTATCTGCTTCTATCCGTTCAACATATATGGCCTTATAGCCGGACGGTTTATCGCAGGAAGCGGGGCCATCAATTCAGTTTCAATTGCCATGGTCCAGGAACATATTTCTGACGATCAAAGGAGCAGGGCAATGGCTATCCTGGGGATACCCGTTGGTCTCGCATTTCTCGTTGGAACGGCTGTTGGCCCTGTGTTTCTTCAGTTCATAGGGGGAAACTATATCTTCCTAATAATTGCCATTTTAACATTTGTTGGAATATTGCCAGTCATCGGTATAAAGGACAACCCAGTGCAGACTGCCAGGAAAGCTGTGCGCAAAATAAGCGTGAAACAAATCGAGCTCTCGGTGGTTGGGTTCCTCGCTTCTATGTTTGTAATGATGTTTTTCTATTATGTGCCACTCGAAATAGCCTCTTTAGGTTCAAGTTTCTGGCTATACTTCAGCCTGCCAGTGATAATAGGGGGATTCGTCGCTGTGTTGCTTTCCTCCTTTGCAGACAGAGGGCACACTGTCCAGCTTGCTGTTCTCTCTGTCATTTTTCTGGCATTTAGTGCCCCCTTCATATTTTCACGGTTATTTCCAATAGAGGCAGGGCTTTTTGCTGGCATTTCCATGTTTGTCCTTGGATTCTCGATATATGAGATCGTGTTCACCCCAATGGTCTCAAGGCTTTCATCAAGAGAATCATATGGATCTGGGGTAGGGCTGCTCAGGTCACTGCAGTATTTTGGACAATTTTCAGGGTCTGTTCTTGCCGGCGTCTTGTACACAATAGGGTCATCAGATCCTTCTGGCAAGTTTTTTCCTGCCGGCCTGATTATTGTCCTGCTATCCATTCCCATACTGTACGCAGCGACAGGTTTCAATGAGAAAACCATAAAAATGGGAAAAACTTAAGCCAGCAAGAAATTAGGATATTATGCAGCTAAAGATGCGAATCCTCGTGGCATCTTACCGCAGGGAGGATATCGCAGTTGAGCTTTACGGAAGAACGAGCGATGGGCGTTCCATTACGGCCCTTTTCTTTGGGTTTTCTCCATATTTTGATGTGGTTGAGCCTGGGGATAGCTGCCTCGCAATATACAGATCTGATCCAGAGTACGTGTCAGAAAAGGACCTTTCTTTGTGGGTAGATGGCAAGGTCCGCCAGGTGAAAAGAATTGTTATCCGGTCGCCATGGAAAGTGCCGGAATTACGTGAGAGATGCGGGAAAAAATACCGGGTCCTAGCTGCTGATATACCGTTCCATCATAGGTTCATCTATGACCTTGATATTGGGCCTTCGGTTGAAATAGATTGTGAGGAGATTGAAGCCGAAAAGAAACGATATACAACCGATATGGTTGTCAGGATCAACAGTATTAAAAATGCAGATGATTTTGTCCCAAAAATTAAGATCCTGAGCTTCGATGTGGAGAATGCCATCCATACAAATGGGAATGACCTGTATGGTGAAGTATTTGTAATAGGCTATTCGATCTTCGATGGTTCTGACTGGAAAAGGGGCTCATTGACTGGAAAAGAGCCAGATCTGTTGAGTGACTTTGTGAAGCTTGTGCAGGCTGAGGATCCGGACATTATTACAGGATACAATATTGATGGGTACGACCTGCCAGTTATAAAGCACAGAATGGAAAAGTATGGGATAAAGCTGGCCATTGGGCGTGATCGGACTGAACCTCACAGGATCATGGGGCAATACTGGCGGTTGCATGGGCGAACGATCTCAGACACCTGGTGGGCTGTAAAGAAGGTTCTGCACCCGAAGCATGAAACTCTCAATTACGTTGCAAAGGAACTACTAGGTGAAGGCAAGGATAACATAAACAGGCTTAAGATAGAGGAAGAATGGAAGAACAGGCAGCAGGAGGTGGTTGATTACTGTATCAAGGACGCCGACCTGACTCTGAGGATATTCAACAGGCTGAGGATGGTGGATAGAAACATGTTCATGTCCACGGTGACAAAGTTGCCTTTCGACGACGTAGCCAACGGTGGGACAAGCAATTACGTAGACAGCCTCCTCATAAGGAAAGCCGACAGGGAGAACATAGGCGTACCTATGACAAACCACAATATCAAGGAGGCGCCCATAGAGGGTGGCTATGTCCACTCTATTGGTGCCGGCATTTATGACAATGTGATAGTTCTGGACTTCAAAAGCATGTATCCATCCATGATTATGAAATACAACATATGTTTCACAACCTATGACCCTGAAGGCACAATAGTGGCTCCCAACGGTGTCAGGTTCCTGGACCCGTCTGTTAAGAAAGGGCTGGTTCCCCGGCTCCTAAAGGAACTGATGGACCAGAGGGATGCTGTCAAAAGGAAAATGAAATCTGTTCCGCCTGATGAAAGAGAATATCTTGATGGAATACAAGGAGCACTGAAGATCCTAATGAACACCTTCTATGGGGTCCTGGCATCATCTTTTTACCGTTTCACCAACCTTGATATAGGAAGTGCTGTCACGGCCTATGCCAGAAAGACCATAACTGAGCTGATCGCCAAATTGCAGAGCGAGAACCATAAAGTCATCTATGGCGATACGGATTCTATATTCATTGAATCTGGGGCTGCATCTCACGATGAGGCAATACGTATTGGGAAGGAGCTCAGCGATCGCCTTTCCAGGGAACAGAATATAACACTTGAGTTTGAGAAGGTCATGGATCCCCTTTTTTCCCACGGTGCAAAGAAAAGGTACGCCGGCAGGATAATATATCCTGAGAACCAGAAGGGCGAGATTCTTGTGAGGGGTTATGAGGTAAGAAGAACCGACTCATTCGATCTGCAAAGCCA
>JAVZLI010000083.1:0-5208 GCA_038883835.1 Thermoplasmataceae archaeon | reverse complement strand
GATCTCGGAAATTGCCAGAAAGCTTCTGGCAAGTTCCATATCTATCTCAGCAACCCCTAAAGGAGTAGCCCATGATCCTGAATCATACACGGCAGGAAAGGAAGGGAACCCCTGATGCGATGGCCCGATGATAATAAATCTGTGAATTTTGTCACGGTTGTTTCCCATCAAAGCAAGATATGCATGCATTGCAGTGAGCCCCGAGTAAACATAACCTGCATGAGGCACCACGGCGCCGATTATTTTTCCGTCTATAATCTTACGGGGCACCCTCCTCTCGAATGAAGACAGAAGCCCGCGAATTTCTAAGGGTTCGTTCGGGTAAAAGAAACCAGCAACACTTGGCAACCTCATATATATGAAATCATTTCAAAGTTAAAGCTTTGATCGAAAATGCCAGCAAAGTTAATCTTATGGGTTTACATGATTATATTATGCCTGAGATAGCTGGCCTGGCTGAGTTTCCTTTGCAACTTGATGAGGCCGACCGGAAGAGGATTCTGCATGCTGTGAAGGAAGCTGTAGAGTCATTTGTAATTGATAGGATTAAAAGAAAAGACCTTTTCGACTGGCTTCCAAAGATCCCATGCGGCACCTTTGTGACCATAACGAAGAACAGGATGCTGAGAGGCTGCATTGGATTTCCCGAGGCCCATTACCAAATTGGAGAAGCACTTCTGCTATCTGCCATATACGCAGCAACTGAGGATCCAAGGTTTCCAGAGGTGACCGCCGATGAGCTCAAGGATCTTCAATACGAAGTTACAATTCTTGGAAAGCCCGTACAATTCGATCCGAAAATGGTTTCATCAGAGATTTCCATAGGGACCCATGGGCTGATTGTCGAAAGGGGATATCATCGTGGACTCCTTCTCCCCCAAGTTGCAGTTGAATATAGTATGGGGCCTCTGGAGTTTCTCGAGGCAGCCTGCGAAAAGGCTGGGCTGCCAGCAGGATCCTGGAAGCTTTCTGGAACCAAAGTATACAAGTTTCCTGGTTACTCGTTTTCTGACTCCCCCTCATAGGGGACCTTGAACCGGACGCCCTTTTTGATTAGAGCCTTGGAGCTTTCATATCCTGCATCCGCGTGCCTGATTACACCAAGGCCGGGATCAGAATTCAGAACACCCTTGATTCTTTCCTCGGCCTCAGCCGTACCGTCCGCCACCACCACAAATCCTGCATGAATAGAATTCCCAATACCCGTTCCTCCACCATGATGGACAGATACCCATGTAGCTCCTGAAACAGCATTCAGAATTGCATTCAGGATTGGCCAGTCAGCGATTGCATCACTGCCATCTTTCATGGCTTCAGTTTCCCGGAACGGGGAAGCAACTGACCCTGTGTCGTGGTGATCCCTGCCAATGGCCACAGGCGCTGATAATTCCTTTCTCTTTACCATGTCGTTTATCATTAGCCCTATCTTTTCCCTCATCCCATAACCAGCATAGCAGATTCTGGCTGGCAGGCCCTGGAAATGGACCTTCTCTCTTGCCAGTTTTATCCATTTCACCAGCGCTTCATCATAGCCAAAATTCCTTATGATGGCATCATCGATCTTGTATATGTCATTGGGATCACCTGAAAGTGCCACCCATCTGAAAGGGCCGGATCCAACTGCGAAGAGGTCACGTATGTACGCTGGCACATACCCCTTTATTTCGAAAGCATTCTCAAGGCCGCCCTCCTTTGCCCTTGTCCTTATGTTATTGCCATAATCAAATACCTTCGAACCATGATCCTGGAACCAGATCATGGCCTTTACCTCTTTTACAATTGACCTGTACACACTCTCAAGGTATTTCTCCGGCTCTTCCTTCCTGAATTTTTCAGCCTCGGAGACGGTATAACCCTCAGGAATGTAGCCTATGTTTATATCATGTGCTGCAGTCTGGTCAGAGACAACATCTGGGACAATGTTCCTGCGCACCAGTTCTTCATAAACTGTGGCCGCATTTCCAAGAAGGCCTATGGAAAGCGGCTTTCCATCACGTATGGCCTCATCCTTAAGCTTCAGGGCTGAATCCAGATCATGAACCTTCACGTCTAGGTACTTGTCCTTCAGTCTCCGGTCGATTTTAGATTCATCAACCTCGACCACAATTGCCACTGCATCATTCATGGTTGCTGCTAAAGGCTGCGCTCCACCCATTTCTCCCAGACCTGAAGAAAGGTACCACTTCCCCTTAAGGGATGGTGTGCCAAATTCCTTCCTGGAGAGGGCTGCAAGCGTTTCGTATGTACCCTGCAAAATACCCTGTGTCCCAATGTATATCCAGCTGCCAGCCGTCATCTGGCCAAACATCGTAAGGCCTTTTCTTTCCAATTCCCAGAATATTTCGTCATTAGCCCATCTTGGAACTATCTGGGCGTTGACAATTATTACCCTAGGGGCAAATTTGCTAGTCTTAAACGCGCCCACAGGCTTACCAGATTGAATGAGGAGTGTCTCATCATTGTACAGCTCCTTTAGCATGTTTACAATCTCATTGAAGGCTTTCCAGTTTCTTGCTGCCTTTCCTCTCCCTCCATAAACGATGAGATTCTCAGGATCCTTGGCAACTTCAGGGTCAAGGTTGTTCATGAGCAGTCTTAGGGCAGCCTCCTGCCCCCATCCCTTTGTATTCAGTTGAGGGCCCCTGGGTGATCTGATCGGACCGTGCTCGCCGAGATGCACTTTCTCTCTTTCTAACATGACTTATCAAAGATGCATGGTAAGATGGAATTTAATTTTTTAACCTCCTTGGAGCAATCCCTTAAATTTTGCCACGGAATGGGAAAACCGTAGAAATGGTGCACAATTGCGTGCTGCAGCTCAAGATTTTGCCTGAAGTTCGTCCAGTGAAATCTTTAGGTCTCCCCTGAGTATCGTATTTTCTCTCTTCTCCCCAAGAGAAATTATTCCTACTGTCTTCCTCAGTTCCCTCTCTATCAAGGCGACATAGTCCCTGGCTTCCTTAGGCAGGGCTTCATAGTCTGTTCCAACCTTATCGGGATCGATCTCTCCCCATGGTTTCATCTGAATATAATCTATCCTGACGCCCGAAAGCTCTTGATAGCTTCTTGGAACATAATTTATCTCTCTGCCATCCTTAAGATACCTCATAGCAACCCGGATTTCAGGCATTTTCCCAAGAGTATCTAGCCTTGTTAGGGCAAGGACATCCACATCATTCATCTTTATAGTGTATTTTAGCATAGGCAGATCCAACCAGCCAACCCTTCTTGGCCTCCCGGTGGTGGTTCCATACTCATTTCCGAGGTCCCTCAAGGTGTTTCCAAGGTCACCTGCCAGTTCGGTAGGAAAAGGGCCGGATCCAACCCGTGACATGTATGCTTTCACGACGCCAATAACCTTCTGTACCTTCCTGAAAGTGAAGCCGGATCCCATCATCAGGGCACCAGACAGTGCGTTGGAAGAAGTCACAAAAGGGTACATTCCAAAATCAATATCCAGCATTGTTCCCTGTGCCCCCTCAAAGAGTATACTTTTTCCAGCCGAGGCCATATCATACAGCTCAATCTCTGTATACTTCAGAAAGTCCTTTAATTTCATGCCCTCCTTGTGGAGGTTTCTTGCCATATCCTCTCTTATCGCAGGATCGGAGAACTCTGAATCTCGAAGAAGGTTCTCCTTCATATGGTAAATTATCTCTATTTTATCCAGGAGCAGATCCATATCAAGAAGATCAACCATCCTGATTCCGGTCCTTGCGTATTTATCCTCATAGGTGGGGCCTATTCCCTGGGCGGTAGTGCCAATGTTCATCTTTGCCCTCACCTCCTCTTCCTTGGTATCAAGAAGTTTATGCATTGGTGTTACAACATGGGCCATCTTGCTGATGAGAATTTTCGATGAGCATCCTGAAGCACGAAGGGTTTCAATCTCGTTATTTAAAGCAAATGGGTCAATTACCATTCCATTGCCCAATATCACCATCTCGGATCTCAATGAACCGGAGGGGACCAGATGAAACTTGTATTTCTTTCCTTGGGCAACGACGGTATGTCCGGCATTTCCACCCCCATTAAACCTTACCACGACGTCAAATTTTTCACTCAAAAAGTCTGTAATCTTCCCCTTCCCCTCATCTCCGAACTGCAGCCCAAGCACAGCAGCGATCATCAGGCACCACTCCCAAGCGCTGCATCAGGTGAACTCCTAACATAAGAAACACTATAACTCAACATTTGAGCCCCAGTACGATTGTGATTCAGGATATTATATTTATCCAATACAATAGCATCAATTATTCTTTATGCCTTCATAGCATATCTGCCCTTTCTTG
This sequence comes from Thermoplasmataceae archaeon, assembly GCA_038883835.1. Classification (GTDB taxonomy): domain Archaea; phylum Thermoplasmatota; class Thermoplasmata; order Thermoplasmatales; family Thermoplasmataceae; genus UBA447. Next base: position 916 of record JAVZLI010000083.1, on the reverse strand, counting down.
TGATAATGGGGTTTCTCCATCATTATCTTCATTCTGTGACTTTTCCCTGCCATTAGACAAAGCTCATTCATGGCATAGCTTTCAGGCGACCCCCCTTTGGCATCCTTATATCTAACCGCTTCTCGTTTTAAGCTTCTCCTATTTGAAAAGGCCCAAAATACTGTCATGCCATTTTGCCAATCGAATCACGTTTGCACCAGCGCTGTGTAAGATCATTCCTGTGGATGCCGATATGATCAAAAGAGGATTATGTGGGCCACTATAATGAACAGCATGCTCGCGAACGCGCTTGCTGGTTGCGTAATTACGAACCTTAATGCTACAATAGAATACCTTGCAAACGCTCGTTTCGCACGCACACTGGTGTATCTCGATAAACAAAAACCATAAATAACCAGCTAGAATTTTTCTGAATGAACATCCCATCGTATCGCGAAGAGCCATTCCTATGGTACAAATCAATGAGAAGACAGAATCCTGTATTGTTCGACAGAGGAAACGCCTTCATCTTCACATACGGCCTGACAAAACTTGTTCTTGAGGACTTCAGAAACTACTCATCTCAATTTCGTGATTTTGCGGCTCCAGATGTAGCGGAAACACTAAATAAATATGCATCTCCAAGCATCCTTATGCTTGATCCCCCAAGGCATACCAAACTCAGGAACCTTGTGAGCAAGGCTTTCACACCTGCAAAGGTTGGGACATACGAGCCGGAAATAAGGGAAATTGCAGAAAGACTTGTCAAAACTATAGATTCTGGCAAGGTTACAGATATTGTTTCTGCCTTCTCTTACCCACTTCCAGTCCTTGTCATCTCCAAACTTCTTGGGGTACCTGAGGATGACATGGAATTATTCAAGCGATGGTCAGACAAAATGGCTACAGCTTTGGGAAGGGGAGTAGACGTATCAAC
>JAVZLI010000082.1:0-5229 GCA_038883835.1 Thermoplasmataceae archaeon | reverse complement strand
GAACCTTTTCCCGCCCTAAGCAAATCTCGAGCAACTGTGCAGAAGATTTCAAACAAATCCGTTCTCAACAAGTTTACCCACAGTCTTTCCCCAGAAATTATGAGACACCCCGGAATAGGCAACAAAAGACCCAAGAATTGCACAGGGAACCAAGGAATATATCGGGAAAACTACAGCCATAAAATATCCAATTGCAAAGATCAATGTCGGTATAACCAAGATAAAGTTTCTCACACCAATTCGCCCCTGTGGTGACATTGCATCTGTAATCTGGACTGGCTTGGATAATGTTGAAAATATTATAAGAGAGCATGTATACAACGGCACTAAAATTGTAAATATGATCAAGTAACCAATGATCGAAGAATGGTGCAACATGGAAAGAACAATGGTAACCGCGACCAATGGCAGTTCAAGGATCAATGACTGGAAGATCCTCGCTGCCAATACAATGGTAAAGTATTTTCTTGCCGACATCGCAAGCAGGGAAATCCAAAGGCGTTCAATCAGGACAGTGCTGCTGAAGAAGAATGATAGGGGGAAGAGGATGATATAAAACAGGAAAAGGTAGGAAAGATAAGAGTTAAATTCAGCGCCACTGGGTCTTAGGATGAATATCTGGTCAAGTACGCCAAATGCAACTGCTATAATTGCGAGAATCAGTACCGCGGTCCCCAGCCTGAGCCTTGTACTGAACGATGACCTTCCTGACCTGACTGGGCCTGTGCTCTGCCCACCGACAGAAATCATCCTGAAGTTGTAGGTGAAGACAGCCATTTCAGGAGAATTTCCAAACCCCCTGTATCCAGTCCGGTAAGAACTCGACCCTGTTCCCCTGAATTTTGGTGATCTGACCTCTACGCCTTCTGTTATATTCTTTACACTGAAGTATAGAGATACTGCCAGAACTGAGAATATGAGAATTGTGCCATTAACATAATGCCCATAATAAGGGGCGAGGAGCGATACTGGGAAATTGATATAAGACACAAGAACAAACGCAGCAAAGATCAGGGCAACCGTGATTCTTACGCCCGTAGAGGACTTATAAGTTGAAAGTGGTATCGTGGTGGAAAGGAGCCCAAGCGCGAAACTGTCAATGGCAACTGCCGCCATGTGCAAGTAGTTTTGGGAAACCGTAACTATGGCTCCGATGGAGAGGACAAAGAATAAAATGCCAACAGAAAAAAATTGAACCATGATTACCGAGGTTGCAAGTGCCCTTTTTGGGACTGGAAGCATAAGGAGTATGTCCTGATCAGCCTTTGAGAAAGGAAGCCCTCCTCCGGTAATAGTACTCATTAAAACAAAAAGAAGAAGAAAGAAGCCAAGGTAGCCAGACTCAACCCCTTTAGCAGTGCCTATGAAGGAAGTGGGGGTGCCAAAGAGTGCCGGGGAAAGATCAAGAAATGCCACAAATGCCAATGATGCAAGATAGAACTTCGTGAATCTGGTTCTGAATAGAAGGCTGACCAATTTAGCTAGCATTTTCCATCAGTCTGGCAATTATTGTTTCCACTGTGTCACCCTCGTTTTCTCCGAGTTTCTTCAGGTCTTCCCTTTTCCCCTTCCAGATTTCCTGGCCATGGGAAATTATGATAACATCTTCCGTCAACTTTTCGGCTATGCTCAGTATATGCGTAGAGATCAGAAAGGTTGAGTTCATCCCAGAGAGGAGCTTTATAACATTCAGCTGTGCCGGGATATCAAGATAGTTAAGCGGTTCATCCATCAGCACAATCTCGGGATTATGTATTATGGAGATTGCGACCGATACCTTCTGTCTGGTACCACGCGAAATCTTTGTAACTTTCATGTTTTCATAGTCATTCAGGTTCAGGAGATCGATTAGCGAATCTATCCTCTCCTCACTGTCTTGGATTCCCCTTATGGCTGCAACGTATTCCAGATTTTCCCGCACCGACAGCGATATGTATGGGACAGCATCCTCGGGAAGATAGCCAAGGAGAGACTTAGCCTCAGTGCTCGCAGGATCGAGCCCCTTGATGAGGACCTCGCCATTATCTGGGAATATAAGTCCCGCAAGCAACTTCAGGGCTGTGGATTTTCCAGCCCCGTTGGGGCCGAGAAGCGCAACCCGTCTGCCACACTGAACAGAAATGTTCAGGCCATTGAGGGCACGAAATTTTCCATAGTATTTTACAACATTTAGCGCCTGTATACAATCATACTGTTCGCGAAATGCCTCACCAAAACCCATCTAAACATAAAAGAAAGAACAATTAATATTCTTTTGCCGATTGGCTTCTTCTTGCTGAAAAGATACTGGAATAAATACGGATTAGAACATGTCTATGCCATAAAGCCTGAAGTCTTCCACCATTGAATAAAAGAAATAGTGTACAAGAAATCTAATTTCTACTGTCATATCTGGATTTGAAGCCCTTTTGTCAAAGAATTTGACTATGGCGTTGTAGACGGATTTCTTTATGAATATTCCATCTTCGCGCTGATAATCCTCAAGGCTGGTGCCAACATGTGATTCAAGCATTTGCCTGAGCTTCATTATTTCAATGTCATTGGGCCGCCACTTGGCCGACTTTCTGGCATTCCTGTGCTTGCCAGTTCGCTGAAGCTGTATTGCGGTCAGGAGGATTGTGGCAATATCATCAGAAATATTGTCTACCGTGTAATCCCTCCCGAAATACCAGGCCACTGAAACCGCAAGGTACTTTGGAATAAAGATTCCTATGAGCTTGTCAGACTTCATACAATCACACCTGTCCGAAGTTCCTAAAAGTATACGCTCACCATCGTACTGTCTGTCAATGTGTCTATGAGGCTTACTCTAGAGACGAAACTTGGCGAATTGTTGAGGCTAATGAGTATCACTGTACCTGGCACAAGATACTTTGTCTGGTCATAGACAATTACCTTAACGTTGCCATTAATGTTAAATGATTGCTGGCTGGGTGTATATTTCGCCAAGCTTGCACTATCTATTGATCCATTCTGGAATTGAATTGAAATCATGACATTAGACATGGACACATTCTCAGTGATTTGCGAAACCGTCATCGTGTAATTGCCGGAGACGGGTAGGTTCAAAACGCCAGTTGAATTCTGGATTTCAACTGTGGCCGATGGAGGTATAGGGCCGGGGTTGGGAACATAGTTATGCAGAATTGTAAAGGCCGATGCAACAAGCGATACTGTTATTGCAACAAGGAGCACAGTGCCAATGATCGGCGACACAGCCTTGTCCATGCGCTTCAGCTGTAATGTCATCTGGCTTATTTTATGTTAGAAGGGATTTAAACATTGCTGCATATGCAGTTGCACACATAATTTCATACATATATGCCTGAGAGTGCGATACAATTTTATTTTTCCTTTTAATCCAACAGGTATGACCTTCAAAATAGCAATGCCATCATGCCCCTACGGGGAAGTCCTATCCCAGAAATATACCTGCGACGGCCAGGACATATCTCCAGAAATAACCTGGTCTGAACCGCCATCATCCACGAAATCGTTCATACTGATAATGGAAGATCCAGATGCCCCAAGGGGCACTTTTGTCCATTGGGTGATCTACAATATCAAACCTGATGTTACGGCTCTGCATGAAAACATTGAAAAAGGCGAGACAACGCCGGAAGGTTACTCTCAAGGCGTGAATGATTTTGGGAAGATTGGCTATGGAGGGCCGTGTCCGCCAGGCAGTCAGATACACAGATACTTTTTTTACTTGTACGCTGTCCTAGAACCCCCCAATCTAAAGGCTGGGCTGAGCAGAAAGGAAATTGACGGCATTCTCAGGAATAAAACTATCAAAGTAGTCTCACACATGGTAAAATTTGGCAGGAATTATAAAGTAAACAGGAAGGACTGAGGAAAGCTTGGCCGATCTTTCAGTCCGCATTGCATCAAAAGTCAGGCTTGAAAACCCGCTAATGCTGGCATCTGGTGTCCTGGACGAAAACGGATATTCAATAAAGAGAATACTTGAGGAGGGTGCTGCGGCAGCCGTAACAAAATCAATAGGGATCCAGGAGAGAGCCGGATACAGGCCCCCAGTCGTTGTTGACCTTGGCGATACTGGAATTCTCAATGCCATCGGGCTATCAAATCCAGGCATAGATGAGTACCAGGTAGAGATGAAGACAGCGTTGCTAGCTAAAAAACCTGTTATAGGAAGCATATTCGGTGCCACTGTGGACGAATTTCTTAATCTTGCATTGAAAATGCAGTCATACGGCGCCAGCGCGGTAGAGCTGAACCTTTCCTGCCCGCACGTCAAGGGCGTAGGGACAGAGGTGGGTTCGGATTTTGAGCTTGTTGAGGAAATCATATCAGCGATAAAGGGAAAGGCCTCTATCCCGGTGTTTGCCAAATTAAGCCCCAATCTAACTGATGTTGTTGAAGCTGCACAAGCATGTTCAAAGGCGGACGGTGTTGTCTTGATCAACACCATCCGGGCAATGTCCATAGACATCTACGCAAGGAGGCCAATTCTTAGCAATGCCTATGGTGGGCTATCTGGAAGGGCTGTTAAGGCAGTTGGGGTTCGCCTCGTCTATCAGGTTAAGAAGGAAACTGGAATGGAAGTGATCGGCGTGGGTGGCATAGAGAGTGGCGAGGATGCGATAGAATACATAATGGCAGGGGCCACTGCAGTGCAGATTGGGACAGCTGTTCGAAAATATGGAAGAGGTGTCTTCAAAAGGGTTGCCAGCGAAATTGATTCATTCCTTGAAAGTGAAGGTTATAGCAGTATAGAGGATATTCGAGGAGCTGCCATAGCATGATAAACAGGAAAATAGAAAGGATTGAGCGCATTAATGCTGATACAGCCACAATAAGATTTTACTGGGATAGGGAGGTAAAGCCAGGCCAATTCATCATGGTTTGGGTTCCTGGCGTTGGAGAGATACCCATATCTTTTTCGCATACAGGAAATCTTAAAGGGATCACAATAAAGGCTTACGGCCCAACATCAAGAGCCATGATCGATCTCCATGAAGGGGACAGGATTTTCATTCGGGGGCCATATGGCAAACCATTTACGCTGGCCAAGGGAAAGAGGCTGATCGTTGGTGCTGGTTCTGGCATGGCCAGCCTTCTTCCTGTTATAGACCAGGAGTCGTTTGGAATAATCGCGGCTCGAACAAAGAAGGATCTCCTTTTTACGGATCTATTCCAGGAGTCCAGAAGAATTCTCGTTACTGATGACGGATCTGCAGGGATAAAGGGGATTGCTGTAGA
>JAVZLI010000081.1:0-5301 GCA_038883835.1 Thermoplasmataceae archaeon | reverse complement strand
CAGCATAACGGCAGAGGACATACCTGATAAGCACCAGAGCAGGGTCCTGTTCAAAACAAAAAATTCAGGCCTCTACAGGAAATTCAGCGAGGATTTTACCTATATTGATGAATCAGCGGCAAGGAAGCTTATTGAACACAAGGCGAAGCTGGTTGGCATTGACTACCTTTCCATAGAAAAGTTTGGCACCAAGGGAATGAAGGTTCACAAGATTCTTCTCAATGGCGGGACTGTGATCTTGGAGGGCCTTGACCTTTCACAGGTTGCGCCTGGAGATTACGAACTCATCTGTCTCCCTCTGAAAATTGACGCGGACGGATCACCATGCAGGGCTATCCTGCGGTGACTTGTGCCTCAAATCCCCTCCCCATTGATATTATAATAAGCGCAGCTGCGGTTGATACCAGGAATGCATATATGTAGGAGTACTGAGCGCTGAACACATACAGAACTCCCATGATGAGGTTTCCCAGAAAGAGCCCAGCGCTTCTTGTGGCGGAGAGCCACCCCATTCCGGCCCCCATCCTTACTGCTGAAACAGTCTTGCTCACAATTGAAGGCTCAAACGTCTCTACAGCGCCAGTTCCAAAGGATATGACAGCATCCGACACATACATCCAGACAATCGGAAGGCTAAAATGCAGGGAAACAGCAAAACCAAGCGATCCTATTGCTGCCATTAGGTATCCAACCAGGCCAAGGGCACTGACTTCCCTTACGACCCTTACCCTGCTGAACATGACACCAGCCAGAGCAGAAACGCCCATGAATATTGTATAGCTGAATATTCCCAGCAGGGGACTCTTGGAAGACTCTGTTATTGTGATTATGGGGAATCCCATGCTGTAGAAACTGAATCCGAAGAGCGATGTTGACAGGAGGACTCCCAAAAAGGCGCTTTGAGAACCGGATAATGTCCGCCTTTCATGCCTTTCCTGCAACGGTTTTGGCTTCACAAAGACAAGGGCTACTGTTGAGACGGCAATCGGTATGGCTGTCAGGAGGAAGATATCCTGTATCCTCAGGCCAAAATAGAGGAGAAGTATTAGCAATATTGTTGACAGCAACCCTCCCCCCACATCCAGGCCATGGAGAAAACCGAAGGCTTTCCCGCGGTTTTCCTCGCTTACTGAATCAGCAAGGAGTACTCTTCTTGATGGAGAGCGGAAATTTCTCATATACCACCCTGCCGCCCTGATTGCAATGGCCTGTGGTACAGTTTCTGCTAAGCCTGTTAGTGACAGGACCGGAATGAATATATTTCCAAGAATTGCGGTCTTCTTGTTTCCAATACGGTCTCCTACCCGCCCTCCAAAGTAAGAGAATAGCGAACCTATCCCATAGTTCAAAGCCTCTGCTATACCATAAAGATATACGGGTGCCTGAAGCACAAAAACGAGAAAATACGGAAATCCCGCAAGAATGGCCTGGTATCCAAGATCGGCAAAGAATGCTGAGAGTGATATCAAGAGTACATTTCTTGTAAGATACGATCCTGCCATATTGACCTCCCATCAGGGCATTCTTAAAAAAAACTTGCCGAAATAGTTTAGCCAGAGACCCTCGAATTAGATTATTATGTTTGTTTTGTGATAATTTCATAAGTAACCGGGTCATTCGTATTTGCAATGGTCATGCGACAGGGTGCCTTTCCAACAGGGGGCGCAGATATGGCACGATCCCGTATTGGCAGAGAAACATTGAAGAACATGATAGAAAAAATCTCCAAGTCTGACCTGGAAACCATGAAGCAATTCTTTGCATCTCTTGATGCTGAATGCCTGGACATTGAGGATACTGTGCTGAAAAGGGCAATAAAACTTGAGTCTGAACATATATTAAAATCCAGGACTGATCAAAGGGCACTGCATTACATCGCAAACATCATGGATATGTTAAGCGGCAATAGGACTGGCCAGTTGAGGGACGATACAAGATACTGGAAAGGTTATGACCAGGTAATTACGGACAGCCTCTGGATTCTGGGAAACCGTGCCAAGGAAGGTGTCCACAAGGGCTGGTACTGGGGGAACTTTGTGCCACAGATACCGTTTCAGCTCATTTCAAGATATACAAAACCCGGAGACTGGGTTATAGACCCTTTCTGCGGGTCAGGTACTACTCTCATAGAGGCTGCACGCCTGGGGCGAAACTCAGTTGGGATCGATATCAACCCAGAAATGGTCAATGCAGCCAGGGAAGCTCTTGCAGAAATGCCTAAAGGCTGCCCTGAATGCAAGTCCCTCCTATTTGAGTCGGATAGCCGCCTAATTGATATTGACAGGATTAGGAATGATATTGGCATTGAAGGCTTCAACCTGGCAATTCTGCATCCCCCCTATCATAACATAATAAAATTTTCAGGCATTGATGGAGACCTCTCCGGCGCAAGGGATACAGGGCAGTTCATGGAATGGCTAGGCAAATCAGTTGATAACGTCATTTCAGCCATGTTGCCAAATTCATTCATGGGGCTTGTCATGGGTGACATGTACAGGAAAGGGGAGGTCATACCGCTGGGCTTCATGGCAATGGATGCCCTCCGTTCAAAGGGGCTTTCACTCAAGGGGATTATAGTAAAGGACATACAGAACAACAGGGCAAAGAGAAACTCAGAAGCACTATGGAGATACAGGGCAATCCGTGGGGATTTTTACGTATTCAAGCATGAATATATTTTTGTATTCAAGGTCCCACCCGGAAGTAGCATATGATTATGTGCTGATGGCATTTTTCATGCCCTGTATGAACGAACCAGCATCCATGACCACGCCGAAATCTGCGAATTTGAAAATTTCTGCGTTCGGATCGCTATTCACTGCTATTACCCTTTTGCAGTACCTGATGCCTACGACGTGGTTCGCCTGCCCAGAAATTCCAATAGCTATGTAAACGTCAGGTGAAATGGATGTCCCAGTCAGGCCGATCTGCTGCTGCCTTGGCACCAAGCCCATATCTACCACAGGCCTGCTGGCACCTAGTGAAGCATCCATGGCTTTGGCAAGTTCTACAGCCGATCTTATGAGATCTTTGCCCTTTACCCCGCGCCCTATGCCAATCACTACCCTGCTTGACCTGAGCGGCTTGTACTCTTCAGGGACTGGTGTGCTGGAAATTATTGGCTCCTCCTCAACAGAACCATTCTGCGTGACTGTGCGTATTTCCATTTTTCTGTTGGAAGTTGCTATCTTGAACATACCCGGCCTTACTGTAGCCATCTCGGGCCTAGTCTTAGAGTATATTGTGGCCACTATAGATCCACCAAATGCTGGTTTGTATTGAACCAGCCTGCCATTCTCGATGGCGAGGTCCACGCAGTCAGCTGTAAGCCCTAGGCCCAGCGAACCAGCGATCTTGCCCGCAACTTCTCTTCCCCGGACAGTAGAGGGAAATACAACATAATCTGGTCTGGACTTCTTTATAAAATCCAGCAGATGATAAAAGAATACGTTGAGGTCTTGAGATTTCAGGAAGAAATATGCTGAAGCAGGCATTCCATCTAGCATTTCAGGGTTTACATTGCCGAAAACAATGGCATTTAGGTTGTTCTTTTCTGCTAGCTCAGATATCTTGGAGGCTATTTCTAGAGATACATCAGCATCATCAAGCGCGATCCCAAGTATCGAAGCTCTCCCCTCCTCAAATTTTACGTTAACAGTGCGTCTTGCCTCTGTTTCTGCCCCATCCATTTGTTTGATTAAACCAAGAATTGTGCCAAAAACGCCATCATCGTTATTGAGAAAGGTACACTTTCTTCCGCTCTGAAGGCTTGTGGTCCCAGAGACAACGGTCGGGCTCATCTCAGTTCCAGTTTCGTTTATCCCGAGATAAGACGAATCCACGATTTTTATGGACTTTGAGTAGTCTGGCGCGTCAGGTTTTATCGCCCTTGCCCGGTTTATTTTCTCGCTGACAGAGAATACAGCCGGCAGCCTTATCTTCATTGTGTAAAGGCCTGATTCATTCTCATGCTCAATGGTGGCAACGCCATCATCTATTTCCAACTTTGATACACTTGATTTGAAATTGTAGCCTAGCATGACCGCAACCTCAGGCGGCACCTGGGAAGTCTCGCCATCCAGTGAATATTTTCCCATTAGAATTATATCAGGTCCTATTTTCCTGGCGAATGCCGACAGGATCCTTGAGGTGGCAAGCGTATCAGATCCCCCAAATTTTCGGTCAGTTATAAGGTACCCTTCTTCTATGCCCATCTTCATGGACTCGTTTATGACCTCAATAGCCTGGGGAGGCCCCATGGTTGCAACACAGGTCTGATAACCGTATTTTTCCTTCATCCTTACAGCCTCTTCAACTGCTTTCTTGTCAAAGGAATTCATCATCAGGGGGACACCCTCCCGAATGATCCTGTTGGTTTTTGGGTCAAAGCTTATCTTGTTTACATCTGGGACCTGCTTGATAAAAACAAGAACCTTCATATTCTGTCAATGCAAGTAATTATAAATCAGTTTACAAAAGGCCTGTTATAATGTACAAATTCCTCCAGTGCACTTTATACAGGGAAAAATTCACAGTGCAACGGGACTGACAAAAATAATCCAGTGCCAAGGCACCGGATTCACTTTGAAATGGTTATGGAGGGGCAAAAATCATGAGACGTCAACCATTACTTCTCCGCCCTCGACCTTTGTTTTATAAGATTTCAGCGGACCTATATTCCCTGCCCCCTCTGGCGGGCTCACCACTGAGCCGTCCTTGGGGTTAAAGGTCGCGAAGTGATTGGGGCATATCAATTGATGATCGTCAAGAAATCCTTCAGAAAGATCGTACTGCTCATGCGTGCAGTAGACCGAGGTCGCATAGAAGTTGTTCCCGTCCCTTATGAGCAGAACTTCCTTGCCAGAAATGGTGGTTTTCATCAGATCCCCATCTTTCATTGAACTCTCTTTTGCTACTTTATACCAAGTCATAATAGCTTCAATTATTGGTTTCATAAAAATGTTTCAATTCAGTTCAATTGGCATTAGTAAAATGGCAAAATGGCATCCCATTAGTTTTGCCCAGACCCATAAATGGAAATCCGCTTATTCCCCAATCCCTTTTGCTTCCATAGCCTTCTCGCGCATAGATGTCTTGCCTTCCAGTAAAACATGTAGAATACCAAATTTTGAATAAAATGAAACCATTGACGTTTTGGGAAGATTCGCTTTGACGCCAGAGGATAAAGAAAAGATATTGCAGGCCGGAAAGATAGGCAAACTCGCTCTGGAATACGGTAAGACGCTTATTGCACCGGGTGCAAAGCTGCTGGATATCGCTGAAGCAATTGAAAATATGATC
>JAVZLI010000080.1:0-5394 GCA_038883835.1 Thermoplasmataceae archaeon | reverse complement strand
AATGAAAAGTATTTGTTTCCTGATAGTTCATAAGAGTGGAGCAAAATGCCTTAATGGAATGATTGGAGTCATGCCTGTAATCCAATTATCCCCTTCAGCAGATTCCTAGACTTTTCCTTGAACTGTTCCAATGTGCCGTCATTCACTATCATGTAATCAGCTAATGATATGGCCTTTCCTATGCCCCAATTAAGTTCTCTGCTATCCCTTGCATCCAGCTCAATTTCACTTTTGACATCATCCGGCCTGTTCCGCTTAAGAATCCTCTCAAGACGTTGCTCTCTGTTAGCATAAATGGCTATTACCCTAACTCCATGAAATCTGGAACGGAAATACTGCAATTCCTCCATGTTTCGAAGACCATCCACAATTGTCATGTTGGGATCTGAAATTTTTTCGGCCGTGCGGCGTGCCCAAATGTCCATTCCAAATTTCTGACGTTCGTCCCCCGCGTATCTACCTATGGAGGCGTCGTTCTCGGGAATTCCCATTTTTTTGGCATAATCCTTTACCGTATTTCCCATATGAACATCAACCATTCCCAAGGACCTGGCCACTTTGATAAATTCATCTTTCCCTGATCCAGGCATACCAGTGACTATTATCATACCAATCCGGGTAGCGAATGGAACCTTTAAAACTAGTCTATTGAAATAAACCCAAGAAAATGGATAATCACACATCAGTTCATTCAATGCAGCCGAGTAATGTGCCAAAGTGCCCCCTTTGGTTGAAGGCTATGAGCCTGTGTTTCTTCTGGTAGAACTGCGATAATAAAAATGTAAATTTTCATTCTGACAAACTATTTTAACGGCGATTTAATGCCTATTCGATGCACAAATGGATCTAAATCTTACCATTGGAGGTCCTCAGGGAGGAGGTATAGATACCTCGTCAAATATGATCAACAGAGCCTTTGCGGCAGCCGGTTATAATGTCCTTGGGGTAAGGGAGTACCACTCTAATATTAAGGGTAGACACAGCTACAACCATCTCAGAGTAAAGGAGGAGCGCCCAAGATCTTTGAAATATCCAGTGGATATTCTTGTAGCGCTTGACCCTGACACAATATTTGAGCACTTGGAGGATGTTGGGAAAGGAACCAAGATAATTTATGATAAGGCTTTCGAATCTTCAGACTTGAATTCAGCAAGAATGATTATGAGAGATACATCTGCACGCATCAGAAAGACACTTGAAAGCAATGGCTTCCCTGCCAATATTCTTGGGGCAATAGCCTACATGGAGAAGCAAGGCGGTGTGCCGGTGCCAATACCATTTGGTGATGTTGTAACTTCTGCAATAAAGGAGGGGCCTGCAACAAGGTATTTCAATACGCTTGGTTCAGCAGTCACCCTTGCAATCGCAGGAGTGCCTCAGGAATTTGCTGAGGAAGCTATAAGACAAGTATTTTCCGCCAAAAAGAACGTCGCAGAGGATAACATCAAGGTAGTCGATGCAGCTTACAAATTTGCCGAGACAAACAATCTTGCCGGTTCAAAATTGCCCAAACAGGAAAAGAAGAGAAGGATGCTGCTTACCGGCAACGATGGTGCGGCCATCGGCAAAATTATGGGTGGATTGAGATTTCAGACGTACTACCCAATCACTCCAGCAAGCGATGAGAGCTCCATTCTCGAGGAACACGAGGAACTTCATTATATAGAGGAGGAAAGCCAAAAGCTTTCAGAAGCCGGTGTTGTGGTTGTTCAAACTGAAGATGAAATATCAGCTGTTACAATGGCACAAGGTGCCGCTCTCACTGGTACAAGATCCGCTACTGCCACCAGCGGTCCTGGCTTTTCTCTGATGGCTGAAGGAATATCATTCGCTGGTATGGATGAAGTCCCACTCGTAGTAACACTTTATCAGAGAGGCGGGCCCAGCACTGGGCTTCCCACCAGAAATGGTCAATCCGACCTGCTATTTGCCTTGAATACTGGGCACGGCGAATTTCCAAGAATCGTTATTTCCTCTGGGGATGTAGAAGAGTGCATCTATGATGCAATGAAAGCTCTGAACTATGCACAGAGATACCAGATGCCAGTTCTTCATCTGATTGATAAGAATCTGGCAAATATGACAGATCTTGTTCCGGATATTGATACAAAGAAGGTAAAGGTGGATCAGGTCAAGCCTGCTGAGCACACTCCAGACTTCAAGAGATATTCTCTAGACACAACAACCGGCATATCCAAGATTGGTTTTCTTGGAAAGAATATTTTCTGGATGACTGGTGACGAACATGATGAACTTGGTCACGTCACAGAGGATCCTGAAATTAGGGACAGGATGATGCAAAAGCGTTTCAAGAAGCTTGAAACTGCTGCGTCTGAGATACCCATGAATGACAAAGCGATTCTGTACGGTGAAGAGGACGCAGACTTGACATTCGTCACATGGGGGAGCCAGAAAGGAGTGGTCCTTGACGTGATTGAAGACCTTAGGAAGGATGGTATTTCAGCTAACCTGCTTTACCTTAAGATGTTTGAGCCTTTCCCGAGCGAATTTGTTTCAAAAGTTCTGAGGAAGGCAAAACTTGTTATTGATGTCGAGAGCAACATGCTGGCTCAGGCTTCCAGAGTTATAAGGTCAAATACTGGAATAGAGATAGAGAAATGCATCCTGAAGTACAACGGGAGGCATATGACTGAGGATGAGCTCCTAAGAGCGACGAGAAAGATTCTAAAGGAAAAGGAAGAAAACTTAGTGGAGGTTTTACAAGATGGCGCATAATTTCAAAACGGACCTCACCATAGACTGGTGTCCTGGTTGTGGTGATTTTGGGATACTTACATCCATCACACAGGCATTGAGTGAATTGAACCTGGATCCGAGGGATGTTGTTGCGATTTCTGGAATAGGCTGTTCCGGAAAGACGCCACACTACCTTAACATAGGTGGAGTGCACACCCTTCATGGAAGATCCATTCCCTTTGCTACTGGGGTGAAGATATCAAACCCGAAGTTGAAAGTCATTGTCCCCAGCGGAGATGGTGATATGCTGGGTATAGGTGCTGGGCATTTCGTTGCAGAAGGCAGAAGGAACACAGGTCTAACCTTAATAATATTCGACAATGAGGTTTATGGGCTTACGAAGGGTCAAGCTGCACCGACAATGCCTCTTGGAGAGAAAACCAAGAGCCTTGCCAGGAACAATATATTTGGGAAAGTAAACCCAATAGCTCTTGCACTTGCGTCAGGCTACTCCTTTGTTGCAAGAGGGTTTTCCTTTGACATGAAGCAACTGAAGGACATTCTGAAGAGAGCAATTCTACATGAGGGTTCTTCTGTGATCGATGTTCTTCAGCCTTGCCCGACTTACAACAATGTAAACACCATGGAATGGTACCGCGAACGCGTCTATAAGTTGGAGGACGATAAATCCTGGGACCCGGTAATTACTACAGACAACCCAGCTGAACAGCTAGAGAAATTCCAGAGGGCTTACGAGAAGGGGCTTGAATGGGGAGACAGGATTCCAACAGGCATATTCTATGAAAACAGGACCATACCTAGTTTCACTAAGAGGCTAAACGAGTTCGTGCCGAATTACTTCAAGAATCCTCCGTCCGAACAGATAGTCACTGGTGACAGCGGTTACACTCCAATTGATCCGTATAGCACCTTTGCCGATCGGATAATTTAAACCCCTATATTAATTCCAAACGAACTGAGCAAGAATACGATGCCAAATGTGGTGAGTGAGACCACACTAAATATCCTCACTGCGGTATTTATCCCTTTTTCATATTTCTTATTGAGCCTCCATACAAACTCGGCCAGGAATAACACCCAAAACAAAATACCGACAAATATGAATATCATGGGGATGAGACCAAATTTTTTGTACATGCCCAGCCCGGCAGTGATCCACCAGCCTATCTGCATGGGGTTAATCAATCCAATTGAAAGCCCCAGTAAATAACCTGATCCTGACATATCCCTAGGTGATCCGTGCCTCAGAATGGGTTGATCCGAATGAGCATTCTTGATGATTGAGTATGAAAGATAGAGAAAAAATGCAGCACCAACCACATAGAGAATCCGTATAAATTCTCCGAATTCTATCTCAAATCCTATTGTTAGTGTAATCACCATTAGTATCAGGTCAGCACTCATGGCGCCAAAACCGACAAGAGCGCCAGCCATCATGCTTTTGGTAGCCCTCTGCAGAAGAACTGATGTGACTGGCCCTGGTGGAGCGGCAAGTGATACCCCCAAGAGTATGCCTAGGCCAGCAAGCAAGAGCAGCGATTGGGACGCCAACGGTTGACTGAAGTGAAAAAAGGTTATTTAATATGATCTACTGGGTAAATTGTGAGCGCCACCTTTCAAGAGTTTCTCAAGTATCTGGAGTGCAGCCTCGACCGGTATGAAAGCGAGTTGAATAAGGCGGATCGAATTGTGAGGTTCGTGGAAAGCAAGATTGGGACAGAAAATTACTGGCAGGTCTCGCCACGGGAACTTGCAAATATATACGCATCGGTTAGCCTGTTTAGAGGACCAATGATCGCTGAGACCGGTGTAGGCCCTGGCAGCACAAGCCTCGCCATACTTGAGGCTTCAAAGGAATTCAGGGGAAGGCTTTATAGCTTTGACCTAGGCGAGCCTTATGGGGAGAAGAAGGACCGTCCAGTTGGTTTCTTAGTGCCTGAAAATCTATTGGAAAGGTGGGTCTTCATAAGGGGAGACACGAGGGAAACACTGCCCAAGACACTTTCATATTTTGGCCCATTTGATCTTTTTCTTCACGATTCGGAACATACCTACGACCACGTAATGTTTGAGCTGGAAACAGCCATAAGGAACCTGAAGAAACGCTTTCTAATAATGGTTGATAACTATGATTGGACTGAGGCTCCCGATCACTTCAGCAAGAAACACAACCTGAAGCTGTTGCCAGTAGTCGACGATCTTTGCTTTATTTTCCCATAGAAACACGGTATCATTTGGATTTGATGTTAGTCTACCGGCCCCCGCTCTCCTTCAGAGGCGCCTTTCAGCAGGTTTTCAATCTGATCCTTTTCATCCTGGATGTTAGAGAGATTCTCGAATCTAGATTGCCTGACTATCCTAGACCCTCTGAATGAAGCAAGATTGTCATCCTCCAGCAGGTATTTTTTGAACGTGGATGATTCTCCAGTTATTTTTATAAACCTTGTTCTTCCATACCTTCCAAGGCTTCTGGTTGATGAATTGAGAAGCCCGAATTCTTCAAGTTCTGAAATTACATCGCTTATCCTTCTGCTGGAAAGTGGGGAAAATCCCAGTTCGTAACAGAGGTTTCTATAATTCTCGAAAATCTCCCCGGTCATCATGAGTCCCCTGCTCATTTCCTGCGTGATCGTTGCACTGAGGAGAACAAGCTTTGAATGGAGTGGGAGGGATCTG
>JAVZLI010000079.1:0-5429 GCA_038883835.1 Thermoplasmataceae archaeon | reverse complement strand
GAGGTCGATTTGCCACTTGGCATCAGGCTCAGCCTTTATGAAGACGACCAAGATGGGTATGGGCCAGATTACGGATTGAAGGTAGCCGAGGCCCTTAAAAATATTGATTATGTCCATTTTTCTGCTGGCAGATTTGCACCTCCAGGATCATCCTCATCTTTTTATTCGCCAAAAACTCATATAGCAAACAGGCTACCCAGAAAGCCTGCAATAAAAACGATCGTGGTAGGCTCAGTTACTTCTCTGGAGGACGCTGAAAGGGTTCTGAAGACAGCCGATTTCGTATCTGTGGGTAGGGCCCTACTTGCAGACCCATATTTTCCTGTAAAAATAATGACAGCCCCTGACACACTTAGGCCTTGCATACGCTGCAATCAGGCTTGCCGGGACCTTAGCTACGGAGAGGTCAGGTGTACAGTTAATCCTGATACGGGTCTTGAGTCTGTTAGGAGGCCTATAATAAGGCTGAACGGGGAAATCACAGTTGTTGGTGGCGGGATAAAGGGTCTTGAATGCGCACTGGAAGCTGCCAAATCGGGCCTTAGGGTTACTCTTTACGAGGCATCCGAAGTGGTAGGCGGGCAGATCAGAAATATTTTTGATGACAATAAGAGATCAGAATTCCAGAGGATAATAGGCTATTATTTCAGGGTTCTGACGAGGATGGGTGTGGATTTTAGGCTGGGGGAGAAATACAGCGGAAATGCAGTTTACTGTTTTCCTGACAAAATATACCCCGCACTTCCAGAGAAAAACGATCTTGTCATAGATTCAAACATATACCAGCACCATGACGAGGCTCTTAGGCTGGCAAGGTCGTGCTCTGTAACCATGACAGAAAGGAGCCTTTCCAGCCTCGACCGGGTTAGGCAGGAATCCTACAAACGCATTGCGGAAAAGGCAGGAATAAGGTTTGTAAAATCTCTGGAAACAAAACCAGACGTATCCATAATCGAGAGAAGGCAGTATGACATAAGATCAGCAATGGTTTCTGGCCGGGAAGCCTTCAGGAAGTTTGTAGAGAATAAAACCCAGGATTTCCTATAGGCCGGAGTTCTCTTCCTCATTCTTCTTTATTCTTCTCTCAAGCCTTTCCCTTACAGATTTTATTTCCTGCTGCTCCTCCTCTGTGGGTTCGAAAACCTCAAGGATAGGGCGGCCAATGAACTCGGGTGGAATCTCCTGAACCAGAAAGACCTCATTTGTGGCTCGATATACCTGCCTCCCAGACTCTATCAACGGTGCTGTAGGTATTTCTAGAATGGCAGGAGAATCTATATGAAAAAGGCCAGATACATACGCCTGCCTCGGCGTTAGAGATAGGTGCACCCACGTCTTGTCCGAAGGGCTGATTCCAGTCTCCTTGATCAATTCTATCTCTTCCCTTGTTGTCTGGTAATACAGATTATCCGGGATGTTGTCTGTGGGAAGATCATCCAGTTTGACGGGGATTGTGTGTCCATAGGCAGCCCTGATCTCCCCATGCCGGTTGATCTGATACCTCCCCTTTGGATCAGTCTTTACAAGGGCTTCAAGGTGAGTCGGGGTGAGCCACCAGTATCCGCGCCTCTGCCCCCGGATTACAGGCACAACCGCATAAATCTTCACCCAACCGTGATCGTTAAGGCGAATTCCAAAGTTTTCAGGAGAATGCCTCAGCATTCCTGCCAGAACCCTACCCACTCCCTCGACCTCATCAGCGCGCATGAGAAGCTTACCCCTTGAATGGCAGACGGGGCAAGACTCTCCCCTGAACGGGCCGTCGCGCGAACACATCCTCAGCTCTTCGCTCATCCTATCCATTTAACCAACTCCTCTGAAATTTGTTTTGAGACCGAAATCTTGCTGTAGGGCCCTTCTATAGTATCCGTTACAGCTATATCTGATGCCACCTCGAGTATTCTGTGGTCAGAATTGTTTGCGAATATGCCATGAATTGCTGACACAAATATCTGTCTTGCGCCTCTTTCTTTCAAAAGCCTGCTAGCCTTTATTATTGTGCCCCCTGTTGAGATTATGTCGTCAACCAGGAGAATAATCCTGTCAGTGAAGTCTATATCCGGGAGCTTCATTGTGACCGTGCTGGCATCTATCCTTTTCTTTTCGATGAACGAGCTTGCGCAGCCGATAATTTCAGATATCTCATGAGCCCGCTGATAGCCACCATCGTCTGGAGATAGGACAATGTCTATGGGAAATCTGGAATAATAGCCCGCCATGGTTGATGTAACGTCCAGGTTCACAAACTCCTTTCTGGAGTAGTTGAGCGTCTCGGCGTCGTGCATTTCAACACACATCCCCCTGTCAGAAAACATCTCCAGGCACTGCATGATCACCTTGGATGATACTGGCTCGCCTGACTTATATACCATGTGCTGGCGGGCATAGCCGAAGTACGGATTTACCAAAAAGACTCTTTTTGAATGCCCTTCCTTTGACGCGTTCATTAGGAGCATCAATTCAAGGATATCTGAATCGGATCTTATTGATCCTATCACCACCACATCCTCGCCCCTGAGGTCATTCTGAATCCTGACATACATCTCGCCATCTGGAAATCGTTTTCTTTCAACAGAAGCCAGCGGTGCGCCCATCAGATCAGACAATCTTGCAGACAGGGTTCCGCTAGAGCTCGAAGGAACAATTAGCATCGTGACGAAATCCAGATGTAGTTTAAATTTTTGTCATTGGCTTAGTAGGATTTTAAACCATCCTCTACGTTTCCCTTAAATAGAACCTAACTATGGCAAGCTATGCCCAGAAAGGTCTGGTTCAATGGCTCCATGGTTGATTATGACAAATTACGCGTTCCTCTTCTCAATCACTCACTCCAGTACGGCAGCGGTATATTTGAGGGGATAAGATCATACTCATCTGGAGACAAAGTATTTGTCTTCAGGCTCAGGGAACATATGGAACGTTTTCATAACACTGCAAAGATTTACAGGATGAACCTTCGATACACCACAGAAGAGCTTGAGAAGGCTGTGGTCGAAACGGTGCGTGAAAACGAACTCAAAGACTCATACATAAGGCCGTTTGCCTTTTACGAGAGCGATGAGATAAGTCTGTTCCCGTCAAACAGAAACATAAACGTTGCAATAGCTGCAATACCATTCGGAAAGTATTTCGGGGAAAAGGCTTCAAAGGGTGTGAGATGCAAAACATCGTCGTGGGAGCGAATCAACTCCAGGATACTTCCTGTTCGTGCCAAAGCCAGTGGAAATTACCTGAACTCAGTCATTTCTGGTCTGGAAGCAATTTCATCCGGATACGACGAGGCAATATTGCTCTCCGGAGACGGATATGTAGCTGAGGGCCCAGGGGAGAACGTGTTTGCAGTTTCAAATGGAAAACTGATTACTCCGGGGCCGGAATCTTCAATTCTGTCAGGCATTACAAGGGAATCAATCAAGACCATATCTAAAGACATGGGAATTGAGGTCGTTGAGAGGCTGGTTCTGCGGGACGATCTGTATCTAGCAGACGAAGTTTTCTTCTGCGGCACGGCAGCAGAAGTAACGCCCATCATTGAGATCGACGGTATAAAGATAGGGGATGGCAAACCAGGCGAGATATCAAAAAGGCTTGGCAAAGAGCTGATTGATGCTGCAACCGGAAAGATTGAAAAGTACAGGAAATGGCTGACGCCGGTTTATTGAGTTGAATCATCCAGTGGAAATGATTCCATTATCCATCTGTACATGCCGCCTACTACTGTTGCTGCCCGGAATCCCAAGTCGGCAAGGTAAGTAGCTGCGTACTGGCTTCTGTTGCCGTGTGCACAGATTATTGCATATTTTCTGTCGTTGCTCAATTCACCTACACGCTCTTGGAGTTCATTCATGGGAATCTTAAGTGAACCTTGAACCGTACCGGACTGCCACTCGTACGGGTCTCTTACATCTATTACCGTCCATTCATTGAAGTTGTTGAAAAGTTCGGCTGGCGAAAGTTCTTCAACAGCGGAGACAGGATAATCCCTTGAGGCCCACTCTTGAAGATTATCGCTTATTACTGAACCAACGCTAATTCCAACGGCATGGAGATCCCTTACAGCCTGATCGCAAATAGCCTGGTTCTCACATACGAGAACGATCTCCGGTGTGTTGCCATCCAGCCATTCCTTTATGGATCTTGCCCATCCGTAGGAACCGTAGGGTGCATTCACTGAAAATGGTATATGTCTTCTAGAGAACAGATGAGGTATCCGGGTGTCAAGGATTATCAAATCTCCAGATTTGGCTTTTTCTATAATGGAGGGATCGACCTCAGACATCTCGATTCACCTCATGTTTTCCTGGATTATAATCTTGGCATTTTCAGGGGGCTTTGTGCGATATTTCAAAAAATCTTTTTTCAGCGACTCCCATGTACTTGCCCTGATAAACCTGTTGAACCTTCTCTCATAACCAATAGTAGTCCACTTCTTTCTTGACAGGAAAATCGAACCACAGTGGGAAGACCCAAAGTGTGCGGGATAGACCTCAACAAAATCTGGCAGTGACATTAACGTCCTGAGGCTGTTGAAAAGCAGCCTGCAAAGATCATCCGTCTCCTCGTCAGAATCGGCTAGGTCTGGCCTTCCGACATCGCCAGCCATGAGTGTATCTCCTGTGAATACCAGCTGAGGATCACTTCCTCTCATCGTGTCTGAACAAATGAGTCCTATGCTATCCCGGGTGTGCCCTGGCAGATCTAGGACCTTAATTTCAACTGATCCAATCTTGACTGAATCGCCACCAGACACTGGCACAAACTTTGATGAAACTCCAGAAGTGGCGCTTAAATATCTAGGAACCTTGAATTTATCACTTATTGCAAGCGCCTCCGATAGATGATCAGCATGGGTGTGGGTGTCAAATACCCCGGAAATGGTAATTGACTCCCTCTGGCACTCAATGGCATACCTGTCGGAACCTATGGAGTGCAGCGGATCGATGATTGCGCACTGGCCCGTAAATTCATCACCTATTATATAAGAGGTGCAGCCAAGCTCCTCGTCGCTTAGTGGCTTCAGGATCATCAAAGTCACATATTTAGTAGCATTAAAACCCATGCATTGTTGTCTCTGTACTTCAGGCCACAGGACAATTTTCTATTCCAGAGGGTTCACACGCCATACTGATCTCATCTGAAGGTAATAATTCAATGGAAAGGCCAGGCCAGAACCTATTATATTCCCTATTAGCGGATGAATAGCCAACCATACAAGAAGCATGAACTGGACAAATATGACCAGGGCGTTCCCGAAAGCATTCAGGAGTTCAAATTTAAAGAGGCGAACCAGCTTTCCAATGGAATTTCCTCCATGAAAACCTATATTTCTAGTAGTCCAGTGTTCGTTCAGAAAGAACTCTAGTGCAACACCGCTTACGAATGCCACAACGTCAGTTGGGATAATGTAGGGTCTTCCATAGAGGGAAAAT
>JAVZLI010000078.1:0-5521 GCA_038883835.1 Thermoplasmataceae archaeon | reverse complement strand
CTGTTGAATTTACAGTTACTGGTCTAATAGCAATAGTGACGGGCAGTTCCATCTGAATGCAGAGGCTTGTGTATAAATTTTTAAGACGGCTTTGCTTCACTATTTAACAATGTTCAAGATGACTGTGGTTGCTGCTCCTACAAGAATTATGGACGAAGACCTGGACAAAAATATTGCATATTTCCTTTCAGACATAGGATACATCCCAAAACTTAGGCCAACCACAGATTTTCAGGTAATCTCAAGGTCTGCTTATTTTAGGCTTTTCAAAGAATGCTTCTTGTTGCATTCTGAAAAGTACTGGACAGGTGAAGAGTTGATGGCCTACCTTGGCACAAGCCGGACCACCCTCTACAGGCACCTCAACAAGCTCAAATCTATGGACTTGCTTGAGGAGGTTCAGGATGGGAAGTCCAAGAAATACAGAATTAGGTCTGGAGACATCCTGAAGGCATGGAACTGGGTCGAAGTAAACATGAAAATGGCAATGGAAAACTATCGGAAAACGGTGGAACATATTTCAAGGCTTAGCAAATCTGCCTTAAACAGGTAAATATTTTATAAGAAGTCTGGAATCACATCAGGGGAAGGAAACGAAAATCAATCTTTCCGGAATTGGAGAGCTGCTGATGAATATGGATCTTATAGAGATCAAAAAAGGTGGTAAGTACAAGGTCATTTCCAACAGTGGTAAGGACGACCCTATGGAAACCGTGGGGGAATTCGTAGGCTACACGATTCTCGGTGAGGAGGGAGCTGTTTGCTTCAGAATCAAGGGTGAGGATGGAAAGTCAATTTTGCGTCTTATTCCGGTCTCTGGGCTTATAGCTATCGAATTCAGCGACGAGGATCTGGTTTCTGCTAAAAAGAAGCAGGACGACTCTGAAAAGACAACCTATTTC
Organism: Thermoplasmataceae archaeon; assembly: GCA_038883835.1. GTDB lineage: Archaea > Thermoplasmatota > Thermoplasmata > Thermoplasmatales > Thermoplasmataceae > UBA447. The sequence goes on along the minus strand of JAVZLI010000078.1, from coordinate 4,619 downwards.
AGCTAGTACCAGACCTGCAGATTTCCTCGTAAACCGGCCCCTTGTCTGTAAGGGTGCTCTTGAATAGGGAGATGTGGTCCACATTGATCTTCTTGTTAATGTAGGCGAACCTATGTACCAATGCCTGAACGTTTTTCGGTGATTTGAAGCGTGCTATTGTTATGTGGGGCACAAAATGGTTTTTCTGCTTTAGCAGCACTCTAATTGATGGCATCTCGTCAAGCGTTCTGTACGCTTTCCTAATTTCAGGGTTCTCGATCACGTTCAGGAAAAGGACGTTTGCAGCCTGGGTGTTGGGAAAAGCCCCAATGCCTGAAATAGAAATCTCTGTGGGCTGAAACTCAAGTTTTTTGAGTTTGCCGCAAATCTCCTCTGTAGCAAGTGAGCTGATGTTGCCAAGGAAAAACATGGTCATGTGAAGAGTTTCTGTCTTGACAGGAGTGACATTCTCCATTCCCCTGATATAATTTTCCAAATCATTGAGCTCCGGGAATCTCTCCACCTCTATGGCAATGAAGGCTCTCAATATCTCCAAGATAATCACCAATTTTAATTATTTACCCCGCTACAACATTGCAAGAAACAGTTTCGCAACTCTATACACCATCACCTTTGCTGGGAATTGTAATCAATTGGTTTATTATAATCATAGGGGATTCATGACTATGACGGAAATACCAAAAAATCTCAAGTACACAAAAACACATGAGTGGTTTAAGGATGAAGGTGGAATCATAACTGTTGGAATTACAGATTTCGCCCAGAAACAATTGACAGATATAGTATATATCGAGCTTCCACCGATTGGTGCGGAAAAGAAATCCGGGGAACCGCTCCTTACCATAGAATCTGTTAAATCTGCCGAGGATGTTTATAGCCCGGTGGACGGCGTAGTAGTTGAGGTCAACAAGGATCTTTCCAACAAGCCGGAGCTTGTCAATTCCGATCCTTACAAGTACTGGATGGTTAAGATTAGGAAGACTGGAAAGGTTGTACAGGCGCTGGGGCCTGATGAATATAAGAAACACATAGGAGAATGAATTGTCCGGAAAGGATCACAGGGACTATTACTACTACAGAGCCAAAAAGCAGAATCTCAGAAGCAGGGCAGCCTTTAAAATCCTTGAGATTCAGGCAAAGTTCAGCATAATGAAGGAAGGCGACCATGTACTGGAGATTGGATCGTCTCCGGGAGGGTGGACGCAGATAATCAGAAGCATTACAGGGGAAACTGTAATTGCAGTTGATCCAGATCAGATGGAAAAAATGGAGGGTGTTATTTTTATCAGATCAAGGGTGGAAGACCCCAAACTGCCTGAAAAGATAAAAACCGCTATGAATGAAATTGGGATATCCTCTTTCAATGGGATTCTTTCTGATGCCATGGTCCATACATCAGGCAACCGGGACATAGATCATTCATCCTCCTATCTTATCGGTGTAGCTGTGATGAAACTGGTGCCCCATTTCCTTTCCGCTGGCGGGTATGTTGTCCTTAAGCAATTTCAGGGGGACCTGACCAACCACTTTATGCGGGAATGGGGGCAATATTTCAGATCTGGAAGGGTTACCGCAGTTTCCGCAACACGTGAGTCAAGCAGGGAGATATATATTGTTTTCAAGGGATTTGATCCTCATCAACATGGTACCCAAGATTCTGCAGAGAGTGCTTGAACTTGGGCCATAGTTCGTAATCAAAAATCATGAATGCCTCCCCATCTATTTCACTCACTTTTTGTTCAAATACTGATGCCATATAGCGAGCCCTTTCGAGGTCGACATTCTTGAGGGCCTTTACCCTATCCATTTGCCTGCCCCACGCATCAACAAAGCTGTACGGGTCTGAGTCTTTGTAGTCCTTTCTAAGCATGCTCCTCTTCCTGAGCGAATGCCTAATCAGGGAGAATGCGCCAACATTTTTCTGGTATGAATCTGAATACTCTGCCTCATTCATATCCAGCCCAATTATTGGAACACCTCTTTCCTCTGAGAATTTAACCGCTTCGGTATAAATTGGCGGTGGAGTCATTACTTCCCCGTACTTTGAGAGTCGGACGCCATATATTATCTCGTAGTCAGACAGATTCATTTCAAAGGGTTCACGAAGGAATTGTGAAAGTCCATCTACCTGCTCCTGGGATATGGAAACGAACAAAATATGCGGGTCCGTCTTCCTCAAAATTTCAGAGACGACTTCACCCTGGCTGACAAGGCCTTTTATGCCAAGCACTGCCTTACATATCTGGCGGTCAGATTTGCTTATTTTCGCGGACCTCATGCCGATTTTCTTCGTTCAATGAGCTTTGAAATCTGTTCCGAATCCTGGGAACTGCGAATCTCAGAAATTGTAACCACTGGACACCCGCCCACGTTCTCCTTTGTTGTGTTGGCCTTGGTGATCACAAATGAATCTCTGTCAAAAACCTTCCCCACTCTCATCATGGAGATTATATTTTGCGTCCTCTCCTCAAGATTTTCCATCAGAGACACCAGCAGGAAATCATCAATGACATCCTTCGCAATTGCATCAAAGGGAGATTTCCTGACACCACGGAAATCAAAGCCCCTGGCAACCATGGCTTCAAATACCTCCCTGAAGAAAGCCGATGAATTTTCCGCATCTTCTTCTATGGTTGACTTCATACACGACTCAAAAAGATCAACGTATTTAGCAAGATCCTCTTTCAGCAAATCCTCAAGCTTTGCAAAGACGTCAACTGAAACCTGCCCCCCGTTCTCATATAACGAAACAGACCTGCGGGATATGCCTATCTTCTTTGAAAGGTAACCTATTGAAAACCCTGCACTCTCCCTTACTTCCCTGAGTTTGCTCCCGTTTATGGCAACATAATATCCACCAGGCCCTGAGGAGATAAAGGGCGGATCGCCATTAACGTAATCAACAAAGGATTCGTATGAAAGCACAGGTACCTGGTGCCTGTAATATACAATACCTCTTTCGAGTGGTCCAGATCCTGACTTTTCTCCAACCACTACGGGCGCAGATGACGTCATCTTGCCTATCCGAAGAAGTTCTGCTGCATTCATTAGCCTTAGGGTGTCTATGTTCTGCAGGATTTTTATAATAAACTTCAGGCTCTCCCTCCTAGCAACAAGGTCGAAGCTAGAATAGTACTGTGAATCAAGGCCTAGCGTGTTAAACCCCTCACGCGTGAGTAGATCCAAAAGATTTCTGAAGGTACGGCTTTTATAATCCTCCACGATTCTATAGTATAAAAAGCGCTATTTATTTATTTCTATTGTTCCACTTCGGGGAAATGTAACCATTAAAGAATGCCATTTCTCAATCTTTGCAAAACGGTTTCACATTCCATGCGCGATACGCAGCTATAGGCCCCGGGGAACCCTATTTTCCTGTAATGGGAATAACTATTCTGCAAAAGTGCGTGATCATATAACGGCAATCAGCCGTTTTACAAACTTAGTGCAGCAGTTACCCATCAGGGGAAAAATATGCTCTCAGAGAGTCTCGCTTTCGAGAACAGTGGAAGAGAGCTTATTCGGGCATACCCTAACTTCACATTTGTCACAAATGAGTGGCAAGTTTGCAGATTCAGGTGTTTCAATGAGGATCCTGTTAACGCCCTCAACTTTTTCAATGTCCTCAAATATTTTCTTTGGAACAGACCGGTAAAAAACAGACCTTATAAAGATGTCATCTGCCCCCATGTTGGTACCTCGAATTTCCTTCACATAGCAACCGTACTTGGATATTATCTGCAGCACTGAGGTTAAGGCTTTCCTGAAGAAGCCAGGCGCCACATATACTGTTACAACCTGATCTCCCATTAGTGGTGCGACACCAGAAATATCAACGCAGGGGCGGAGCAGTGACATCACCTGGCTGATTTCAGGGCTTGATTGTATCAACTTTATTGTGTCGTATACAGTCCTTCTGTTAACCTTAAAGAGTTTTGATATCTCGCTTATGGAAACCTCTATCCCACCGACATAGAGCCTTCCATCCTGTATGGAAATGCCTCTCTCATAGAGGCCTTCCACTATTTTTTTCTTTATAGGATGATCCTTAAAAAACTCCTCCAGGATCAGAAGCATTGTAGTTCATATTTCATTTTAGTATAAAAAGTAATTTCATTTTGAGAAGAATTTTTCTCTGAGTGTTACTGCCAGAGGAGAGGCTCCCTTGTCTTCGACCGCCTCATAAATCTCTGGAAACGATGGTTTTAACTCGCATTGTGTCTCACGGAGTTCACTGCCCCTGAAATAATGTATCTTTACATTGCCCCGATCTTCAAAGTCTATAAAATTATCCATTTTTAGCTTCTTTGTGTATTCCGAGACATCCTTGACAAACCTATCACTGAATTTGTATCCCTCTACAGCTACAAGCTCATCCCTTGGAGAGATTCCCGAATTCTCTGCCGGGCTACCCTCAAGGACGCCATCCACCACAAACCTACCTCCGGAATTCCTTATTATGAGGCCTACCGATGGTTTCCTTTCCGGCTCTCTTTCATCGATTTTTTTAAACCCTTTCCGAAGCGTGAAACCAATTCTTTTAAATTCCGCCTCAAAGTTTATTGGCGTAGGCTTTTTAACATATGCAGCAAAGAAGTCTGAAAAATCAGATCCGCTGA
>JAVZLI010000077.1:0-5589 GCA_038883835.1 Thermoplasmataceae archaeon | reverse complement strand
GTGAATTTACAATACCGGTCAATCTGCCTCTCTGGCTTTCCCCAGGAACATATTCACTGCATTTCACGCCCAGCTTGGCATACAATTTCACTTATGTTATGTCACAGGAAGTGAACATAACAATTTGCCCGTTCTATTTCCTTAGTTTTTCGGGAAGGCTTGAGGATTTCGATATAGGCCCGGTTATTGTTGGAAATATTGACTTTAAAGCAAATATAGCCAAGGTTGCAATCAAGTTGAATGCAGAAATATACAGCGGATCGAGGGCTGCAGGAACAGTTTACGATAATGTAACGCTGTCAAGCGGTGTTAACAGGATTGAGATGCCAATTTCTTATCAAAATGTTTCCAGCGTAAAGCTTTCTGCCTATATTCCTAACGGGCCGGCGGGATCGTATGCTTGGTCATGGAACTTAAACTCATCCGGTGGCCCCCCATCCAGGGTACTGCTTATAGACGAGACGGGACTGCCTGAAGGCACAATTTGGGGGGTATCTGTGGGCAACATCACATATTATACAAATAGTAGCTTGTCGATCCAGCTTCCGGTTGGCCGCATTTCTGTCGATCCTGTTCAAATAAGCGGTTACATTTCAAGGCCCATCAGCATCAACCTCACGGAGAATACTTCTCTGGCCATAACCTACGTCCCAGTTGAATTCTCAGTTGTGGTATCAAATTCTGGCATTGTAAATGGGTCTAAATGGGGGATATCAATCGGAAATATCTCCCTATACTCCGATGGAGATCGGATTGCGCTTTCCCTCAGGCCGGGAGAATATATTTTATCGATACATGATCCCATGGGATTCATTCCGAACCAGTCGGCATTACTTATCAACCTGACCTCAAATAGTTCAATCAGCATCCACTCTTCAAAATACTTCAGTCCAGAGGAGCTTATGTCAAGCATCAGCCCTGTTATCTTAATTTCCATTGCCATTCCTGTAATGGGATACATTTTTAGGCGAAAGCAGAGGCATACCATTGGATATTGCGAAACCTGCAGGTCGCCATTCAGGGGCAGGCGTTCGAAGCATATTGCTGATAACCATGGAAATGAGGGAAAAAAGATGTAAGCAGGTGCGACATGTGTCCTCATGGTTGTAGCAGATGTTACATTTTATCCTATTGGAAAGGGAACCTCGGCTGGGCCAGCAGTGAAAGCTGCGATAGAAGCGATGAAATCAGAAAATGTCCAGCTCTTTCCCAACAGCATGGCTACGGTGATACAGGCCAATACTCTCGACGAAATCTTTCAGTGCGTAAAGAGGGGAGAAGAAGCTCTTGTCAAGCTTGGATTCAAGAGAATTGAAACCATAATACGCATTGACCACAGGCTAGATGCTGACAATTCCGTTGACCACAAGCTGAAGGCAATAGGTTATGCCTGAGGCAAAAAGGCTCCCTGCCCTCTTCATAGACAGGGATGGGACTATTAATCGAGATTGCCCGTACTGCCATGACCCTGGACAAATTTACATTTATGAGGATGCAGTTGACCTGATAAGGAAATACGCCTCAATGGGCTATCTGATCATAGTCATCAGCAACCAGTCGGGCATCAACAGAGGATATTTTTCCCTTGAGCAAGCTATGGCTTTCAACAGGGCTTTGAAGGATAGGGTTCAAAGGATGGGAGGCAGGATAGATGATTTCTTTATATGCCCCCACAGGCCAGATGAAGGATGTGATTGCAGGAAACCAAGGGATGGCCTTATAAGGCAAGCACTAAAGAAATACAAAATAGACCTCGAAAATTCAGTCTTTGCAGGAGACAGCATTGAGATGGATGGAGCGCTTGCAAAGTCCCTAGGAATAAGGTTTATTCACCTGAGCCACGACAGGTGAGGTCGCAACATTTTAGTCTGAAGGCATGCTTCACCCCTATGGCAATCGATGGGAGTCTTGTTGCAGAAATAGAAAGGAATGCCACCAAATTTGAACCTGAGATTATCAGGTTAAGGCGCATAATACATGAGAACCCTGAACTCGCATATAACGAAAATGAGACTTCCTCATTGGTGGCCGAGAAGCTTAGGGGACTAGGATTTGAAGTCAGAACTGGTGTTGGCAGGACAGGGGTTGTTGGAGTTTTGAAGGGTAAGCTCCCCGGAAAGGTGGTGGGATTGAGAGCTGACATGGATGCACTTCCACTTACTGAAAATACAGACGAACCATTCAGGTCCAAGAAATCCGGAGTAATGCACGCATGTGGGCATGACACTCATGTTGCTATGCTTCTTGGTGCTGCAATGATTCTTTCAGAAATGAGAGATAAACTCCGTGGATCTGTGAAACTGATATTTCAGCCAGCGGAAGAGGAGGGTGGGACCGGCGGTGCAAAGCTGATGATAGAGGATGGCGCCCTGGAAAACCCAAAACCGGACTATTTCTTCGGGATACATATAAGCGCTGACTATCCCAGCGGTATGATCGGCATCCATGGTGGCCCGTTCATGGCAAGGCCCGATGCCTTCAGGGTTACCATCCATGGCCGCGGAGGGCATGGATCACAGCCCTGGAAAACCATTGACCCAATCTTTGTTGGATCACAGATAGTGAACGCGGTATACGCAATGAGATCACGGTATTTTGACCAGAGAGAGCCACTTACTGTTTCATTCTGCACATTCCACTCTGGCACCAAGGACAATATCATTCCAGACGAAGCTACATTGGAGGGAACCATAAGGTCATTCAATGAAGATTTCAGGAACAGCGTTATTGAAAGGTTCAGTGGTACAGTAAAGAGCGTAGCAAAGATGTATGGTGCCGAAGCTGATGTGGAATTCACGGAAGACCCATACCCGGTTACCATCAATGATCGGGAGGTTGCGAAAGAACTGGCAAGAAATATATCTCTCATGGCAAATATCACGGTGAAGGATGTTGAACCAAGAATGGGAGCGGAGGATGTATCGAGGTTTCTCCAGAAGGTCCCGGGGTGCTTCTACTACCTCGGGACTTACAACGAGAAAAAGGGCTGCACAGCTCCAAATCACAGCTCAAAATTTAAGGTGGATGAGAGTGTCCTGAGATATGGGTCCATTGCGCATGCAGTGTCTGTTTTTGCGTTCGCCTGATTTCTCCGATTCGAGTATTTAACTATTTTCTAATATTAGTTTACTAATAAAGAATTTATATATCAACTAAATACCCAAAGAATTATGGTTCAGTACAAGTGGATTGCGCTTTCTAACACTACGATCGGTGTTCTCATGGCAAGTATCAACGGGACTATCACCCTGATTTCGCTTCCCGCCATCTTCAGGGGGATTGAGCTCAGCCCGTTGCAGCCGGGATCATTTGTATACCTGATCTGGATTCTTATGGGTTTCAACATAGTTACCGCCACGCTCCTTGTTACCTTTGGGAGGCTTTCCGATATCTTTGGTCGGGTCAGGCTGTTCAATCTGGGCTTTGCGGTTTTCACTCTTGGCAGCATATTGCTATTCATAACGCCTGGAAAAGGTGATACTGGCGCATTGGAACTGGTTGTTTTCAGAATAATTCAAGGCGTGGGCGCGGCATTTCTTTTCTCAAACAGCGCAGCTATCCTCACGGACGCTTTCCCTCTGGAGGAAAGGGGCAAAGCGCTTGGTATAAATCAGGTTGCCTTTCTTGGAGGCTCATTCGTTGGCCTGATTCTTGGCGGCATTCTTTCTGGCATAAACGTGAGCCTTGGGCCGGTCCACCTCGACTGGAATTCCGTCTTTCTTGTGAGTGTTCCAGTAGGTTTGCTCGGGACTGTATGGTCTTACCTTAAGCTCGAGGAGACCTCGCAGATGAACAAAAACCAAAGAATCGACTATGCTGGGAACATAATTTTCGCTGGCGGGCTGACTGTTGCTCTTGTGGCTGTCACCTATGGCCTCCTCCCATATGGATCAAGCGTCATGGGATGGGGAAATCCTTGGGTCATAGCTGGCATAGCAGCAGGTGTTGGGCTCCTCGCGATATTCCCGTTTGTCGAACTTAAGGTTAAGCAGCCAATGTTCAGAATGGATCTTTTCAAAATAAGGGCTTTTGCTGCAGGCAATTTTGCTTCTTTGCTCAGTTCCATAGGGCGAGGCGGAGTGATGTTTATGCTGATCATCCTGCTGCAAGGAATTTACCTTCCATTGCATGGGTATTCGTTTGAGAGCACGCCGTTCTGGGCCGGCATCTACATGCTTCCCATGACTGCAGGTTTCATGGTTATGGGCCCACTGTCTGGAGCCCTATCCGACAGGTATGGCGCCAGAGGCCTTGCAACGGGCGGCATGGTTATTGTGGGCGCGGCGTTCATTGGACTTATGCTGCTGCCCTACAATTTCAATTATATCGAGTTCGCGATCATAATATTCACCATGGGAATAGGCAACGGCATGTTTGCGGCGCCTAACACTGCCGCTATAATGAACTCAGTCCCGGCAGAAACACGTGGGGCAGCGTCTGGAATGAGGTCAACCCTCCAAAACTCAGGCATGACGGCAAGCATGGGGATATTCTTCACAATCGTGCTCCTCACACTTTATGTCAACTTGCCGGCATCATATGCAGCTCAGCTTGCAACGGTTCCTGGAATATCGCAGTCATCGCTTTCTGCGCTTGATAAGGCTTTTGCCTCTGTTCCGCCAACTGTTGCACTCTTTTCCGCTTTCCTTGGAATCAACCCAGTCGTATCAATATTGTCATCCAACCCGAGCATTGCTTCCCTAATCCCATCTTCATCACTCTCCATTGTCGAGGGAACCCACTGGTTTCCTCTGGCTATTGCGCCGGCCTTCATTGATGCTCTGCACTCCGTGTTTTTCGTTGGCGTCGTTCTCAGTTTTCTCGCTGCCATTGTCTCAGCCCTCAGGGGAAAGAAATATGCTGCTGAAGGTGCCCATTTTGTAGGTTCCCCCACTTCAGGGGCAAACGGTATGAATAGCATGCCCTCGGCTAGAAAGGGTACACAGAAGGCTCCATCTGGGAGCAGGGAGCATGGAGGTGAAAAGTAGTGGAAATTGAAGACTCCCTAAGTATGGATATACTCAGGCTAATAAATTCAATATCAAGGAGCTGGTTCAAAGCAGGGGAAAAGAAAATTATGGATTCTGGCCTCTCCTATATGGAGTTTAGGATATTGAAGACTCTTAATGATCACGGTTCACTTCCGATGGTCAAGCTCGCAGACCTCAACTCAATTACGCAGGGATGGGTCACAAATCTAGTGGATCGCTTGGAAAAAAGGGGACTGGCTAAACGAATGAGAGATATGGGGGACAGGCGGGTCATTAAAATCATGGCGACGGAAGCTGGCAACAAGCTTTACTGCGAGGTTAGAACAATATATGAAAAGCATGTCGCCCAGGCTCTTGCTTTCCTGCCTGTCAGTGAAAAAGAGATCCTCGTATCAATCCTCTCAAAAATTGAGCACAAACTAGCCTCAGAAAACGGCAACGAAGAGTCAATCGAAGAGGTAACGGATCGCTGATGGCATAACCGTTTGCTCAGAGGTGAAATGTGCTGCGCGAGTGATTCGCCTTGTACCAGATTCTAAGGAATTAATATATGTTTGAGTTCACTTCCGTAAATAATTGTTCTCACAGAGATCCCCCA
>JAVZLI010000076.1:1523-5628 GCA_038883835.1 Thermoplasmataceae archaeon | reverse complement strand
CTATTTCCCAATGCTCCGCTTTTCAACAATTCTTGTCGTTGTGCTTGGTGTTACAGGAGCCATGCAACTTTTTGACCAGATCTATGTGATAACAGATGGCGGCCCAGCAAGAGCAACCTATGTGCCCCTGATGTTTATCTACAATCGCACATTCGTATACACAGGCGAAATCGGAGTGGCAGCTGCTGCTTCATTTGTGCTTTTTGTAATAATCCTGCTGATCACAATTGCCCAGAGGAGAATCATAACGGAGAGGAGGTGGTGACCATCTATCAAAACCCTCTCGTTGCAAGGAGACACAGAAGCAGGGCTGCCGGAAAAATATTGATCTACGTTGTGTCCATAGCGCTTGCACTGATATATCTGCTTCCGTTTTATTGGACTGTGCTAAAGGCTTTCAGAAACAGTATTTTTGCAAACTTTCCGCCGAATATGAATCCACTCAGCCAAACAAGTGTTACAAATTTTCTCATAAACCTCCGCACAGTGTGGAATTTTGGGGACTTTCCAAGATGGTATCTTAACAGCGTAGTTGTCTCTGCAGCTGTTGTGGCTGGAAGCGTATTCGTAGGGTCACTGGCTGGCTACGCCTTTGCGAGGCTCAAATTTCCCGGAAGGGAGGTTCTCTTCTATGCTGTGTTGGCCACATTGATGATACCGTTCCCGGTCATTTCAATAGCTTCATACATATTCATGTTGGACCTTCACTGGTTGAGCACCTACCAGGGCCTGATATTTCCACAGATCGCCTCTGCCCTGGATGTCTTCATCATGCGGCAGTATTTTCTTACAATACCTGAGGATGTGGAATTTGCGGCAAAGATAGATGGCTTAAAGCCGTGGCAAATATTTTTCAGGGTTTCAGCCCCAATGGCTTCACCTGCCATAGCTGCCGCGGTCATATTCTCCTTCATTTCATCCTGGAACAACTTCCTCTGGCCGTTGATGGAGGTTCATAGCCTCAACCTTTTTACATTGCCTCTTGTTTTGAATTTCTTCAAGGGGGCCAACGGAACCCAGATTTACTGGAATCAGATGATGACCGTGAATATACTTACCATGATCCCAACAATATTGATCTTTGCGCTTTTTGAAAGGTACTTTATTCATGGCATATCTCTTGATGTGAGTTCAAGGTGAGAATATTGGGAGTTCGAGTAGAAGGCCTTAGATTAAGATACGGTGAGAAGGTAGCCTTAGATGGGATAGATCTCACCATCGGCGATGGCGAGTTTATGGTAATACTTGGATCATCCGGAAGTGGGAAGACAACCCTGCTCCGGTGCATAGCCGGCCTCATCCAGCCAACTGAGGGAAGAGTGTACATAGACGATGTCGACGTTACAGACCTTTATCCCTCAGACCGGAACGTTGCAATGGTGTTTCAGAATTTTGCCCTGTATCCCCACATGACTGTATTTGATAATATATCCCTGAACCTGAAACTTAAGAAAACACCGAGGAAAGAAATACAGGAAAAGGTATCCCAGGTTGCCAGGATGTTAAAGATAGAAGATCATCTGAAGAAATACCCGAAACAACTATCTGGCGGAGAGCAGCAGAGGGTTGGAATAGCAAGAGCCATGGTCAGAGACCCATCACTATTCCTCATGGACGAGCCCCTCAGCAATCTTGATGCCAAGCTCAGGCACGAGATGCTGGGAGAATTGAGAACTTTCCATGAGAGGGTAGGCAAGACAATCCTCTATGTTTGCCATGACCAGGACGAAGCAGTTGCCCTTGCAGACAGGATAGCAATTATTGATCATGGCAGGATCGTCCAGATAGGTAAACCAATGGATCTGTACGATCATCCATCCAATACCTTTGTCGCATCCTTCTTGGGGAATCCGCCAATGAACCTCCTGAAATGCAGGCTATCCAGGGATGGTTCCAGAACCAGGGTGCTCCTGGGCTCAGTTGAGGTGGCGAACCTGGGAACTCATGAATTGCCAGAGGGTGATGCGGTTATTGGTGTAAGGCCTGAGAACTTGATCGTAGATAGTGGCGGACCAATAAGGGCAATATTCAACTATTCCGTCATGGCGGGCAGCAGCTTTGAGATAAATGTAACTGTTGATGACACGCCAGTGAAGGCTGTTATCCAGAGGAATGAAAATGATCCCAATCCGCTTTCAGGCATCCGTTTCAATCAGGAAATCGGCCTAAGGATTGGAGGCGGTACACTGTATATTTTCGATTCGCAGAGCACTTCATTGATCAAGGAGGTGAACTTCAATGAGCAGAATGATAGTGGAAGAACTGGTTCAAAAATGCAGAGCGCTTCGGCAGGACCAGAATGAAACAGATCAATATCACTGGGTCAGGGAGTCCAGAAGTACACTTGACGGTTATCACTACAGCCTTATAAAGGGCAAAAGATCGCACCTTATAGCTTACCAGAATGGTGACATTTCCCCGTCTGATTTCAGCCGTACCAGGACAGGATTCTGGTACGGTACAGTAGGGCACATCCACACCATGGCAGTTAAATCCAAGGGAATAGGCCTGGCCAGCAGATTCAGAAAGTATGTCAGAGGCCTGGGTTACCTGTATAGAAATTATGGTGAAATTGAGAGGCTGGACTACATCCTCCATGAGAAGGGGCTTCTTTCCATATGGTTCTTTTCAGAAAGGCAGAATGACCTGGAAATTGAATTTGGAGTCAGGCATTCAAAATCCTGGCCACAGAGATTATTTTTCGATCCTCTAGATGTGCCAGGCGCACCCGACAGCCTTCTTCTGCGAAGCGATTTGGCCGAAACCCTATTCAGGATATCATCTGACGGCCAGATCCAGAGGCGGTTTGAAAATGGGCTTCTCAAGGTTCAGGTGAAAGGCTTCACCCATATCCATATATCAATCTCAGGCGATGGAAGCGAGGAAGTTAGCGGGGATCTGGAGGAGACCCTGAGGTATCACAGGTCAATCGAAGAGGAGTGCGTTCTTGTTTCTCCTGATCTGAGATTCAATAAGCTCTTTCTGTGGGCGAAGCATGATCTCCTCGAGTTTTATTCGGAGACAGCGAAAGGCAATGGCTGGTTCGCTGGGTTCCCTGTTTTTTCCTGGTTTTTCGGGAGGGACGGCCTATGGATGGGGCTGGCAGCAAATATGTGCGGGCTGGGCCAGCTCACGCGGAGCCATATGGAAACACTCCTGAAGCATTCTGAGAATGGGCGCATCCCGCATGAAATAGGCCTGGGGGAAGAAGGCGCCCAGAGATTTGTTGTGTCTGACAATGAACTGGACACAAGATTCATGTCCATTGACAGCAACCTTTTGTGGCTACTCTGCAACCACTCCCTTCGTGAATGGGGTTATGAGGATTTTCCTGACGCTGAAGTTGAAAAGGTATTTCAATTCTCCAGAGGATGTGACAATGATGGCGATCTGCTTATAGAAAACAACTTCAGCAAAGGGCTGATAGGATGGCCAGAGACATGGGCAAGAGGCCGAAATGGGGCCTGCGTTGACATCAATGCGCTTTGGCTTGAAGCCCTAAGGATTCATGCTGGCTCCGGGAAAGATTACGAAAAGGCCAGGAAGAATTATCTTAACGAGTTCTTTGGGAACTACCGGTTTGTAGATTCCATTGATGGCGGGAAAGTCAAGCAAATCAGGAGTGCTATGCTGCTTGTGCCTCCTATGTTCATGGATGACCCTCAAATCGTCCAGTCTCTGAAGAGTTTATCGGATGACTCCCTTCTGACTTACTGGGGTGTGCGGTCTATGTCTAGCCTAGATCCGATGTATGATGGCGGTTACCACACGGGAACAGTCTGGCCGCTGATGACTGGCTGGTTTGTGGTAGCTGGATTCAGGCACGGCATGAGGGGCGAGGCTTATCGGCAGCTCGAATCCTTTGTAAGGCTTGCTTTCTCCTCAGAAGACCCGGGAAGAATAAATGAAACCTACGAGGCTTCGCAACCAAACCCGACTGGCCAGTTTGCACAGGGATGGTCATCAAGCATGTTTATCCTGTCCTTTCTGGGTGGGCTACTTGGCATGTTTTATGATGGAGGGTGGCTGAAGGAAAACTCAGGGATGCAAAGAATCAGCTTGCCCGATGGATGGAAAACAGTCGAGATCAGGAATTTCAGATGGA
>JAVZLI010000076.1:0-1513 GCA_038883835.1 Thermoplasmataceae archaeon | reverse complement strand
ATTGCAACCTTCTCATTAATGGGGAAGGCATCAGCATCTCACCCTCAATTGGAAACAGCAGGGGTGGGGAATCTTAACCGGAAACGTTTTATCCAAGTCAATTGAAAATCCAGGACACCAACCATTCACAATTTCATCACCTAATCTGTATTTCATAGGTTTCATTGATATGCAGCCAGATGGGATTGGATACCATGTGAGAAATGAGATGGGAGGTTTATGGTACCATCCTCTTCGCGTCATAAGAAACATCTGGCTTGAACGAGAGGGCAAGATACTGCGCCCAAGGAAGTGCACCTTATCACCATGGTCCTACAGCGCGGATTATGGCGATATTGTCCTTACAGCCAGCCTGCCTGAATTTGATCGCTTCAGGATCGAACTATCAGGAAAGGGATCCACGGAAACGATCCTTGCGATCGACGCAACTCCAGGCAAGGCATGGCTTTCGCCCGACGATATTATTCCAGAAATTACCTTCACTGACAGGACAGTTTCCTTTGGCCTTAAGGGAAATAGCAGGGGTGTTGAAGCGCATTTCCCATCAGGCAAATTTTCCATGCAAGACCATTTCATTTACTCGAAATTTTCAGATCAATATTTTGTTGATTTCCTTGCTGCCCCTAGAAAGATCCAATCCAAAGAAAATAACGCAACGGGGAAATATTACGAAATGAAGGCGGAAAGTTCCAAATTGACGAGTTCAAACCTGGAAATTGACATGAGGCTTTACTATGCCAAGGCAAACCTCCTGCAGCTTGTATCTTCAGTCCCTGGGATTGGAATGGGTCTAACTGCAGGCCATCCAGATTTTGCTTGGTTTTTTGGCATTGATTCATTTCTGTCCATTCCGGGGATGATGCTTTCCGGCATGTTTGAGGAAGCTTTTGAAACCCTTAGGACAATAACACGCTTTTCGAAAAATGGAAGAATACCCCACGAAATTGTCACCAATGGTGTTGTATACAATGAGGGTGACATGGAGGAAAGTGCCCTCTTTCCTTGGGCCCTGATTGAGTATTTCCTGTTCAGTGGAGACACCCGTGGCCTCCTGGAAATGGAATCCCACCTATGGAAGGCACTTAGGACAGTTCTGGAAAGCGATCTGATGGGAAGGGGCATCATGGAGGATTCCGGCGCAGGGACAGGAATTGACGTGGACGTGGTCTCATTTCTGGCAATGAGCATCAGGCATATTTTAATGGCGCCGGATTTCATTTTTGAAAATGAATTCTCAATAGATCCTGCAACGCTCAAGGATATTGAGAAGGATCTTGTCCAGAGGCTTCGAAAAGAATTCTGGATGAACGAATTAGGGACGTTTGCCAACAGAATGGTATCTGGAAGCCCAGTGTACAGTGGTTTCTGGACAAGCCTTATACCATTCTATGGCGATCTCGCCAGCCCTCAACAGTATGCGAAGTTCATTGCTGGAAGGGGTCTGAGAGATATATCTGTGAACGATGAAATAACTGTGGCCCCTGGGGGGAACTCGATGCCGCTTAATACCGGC
>JAVZLI010000075.1:0-5630 GCA_038883835.1 Thermoplasmataceae archaeon | reverse complement strand
TATATTCTTTTTATTGCATTTATTATCTCCTCACGCCCCCCGTACCCGATTGCCAGGTTGAACCTGAAGTTCCTGAACCCATTTGTTGTCTTTTCCACCAGATCTATTGTGTCCTGCAGGAATTTTGGCAGTTTCTGGGTTTCGCCAATCACCTTTATCCGGATCTTGTTTTCATAGACCCTCTTGTCGTTGAGGAGATCAAGGAAGGCATCGTTGATCAAGTGGAACAAAAAATCAACCTCCTTCTGGTCTCTCCTAAAATTTTCAGTAGAAAATCCATATACCGTGACTACTTTTACACCTATATCCATGCACCACTGGAGCACTTCCTCAAGTTTCTCCTTTCCTCTGACATGGCCTTCACTATCCGGCAGACCGAGGCTTCTTGCATATCTCCTGTTTCCATCCGTAATAATTGCAATATGGTTCGGAACAGGATTTTTCTTTATCTCTTCCAGCAGGACCTTTTCATAGACCTCGCTGGTCAATGAGCCAATCCGATCTGCCAACCGCATGTTTCTCAGGTATATGGAATTGGATAGATAACAATTATCTGTTACGTCTCAGGTACAGTGAATAGAGTGACTCCCTGGGAGAGTAGCCGTGGACGACCCTCTTTGACAGCAGCCTCAATCCCCTCTTTCCAATGCCGGTCATTGCGGCTTCAAGCCCAGCAAGATCAGTTATAAGGTAAAGATGGATGCTGCCTTTCTCATTCAGCACGGAGAGTGCCTCGTCTATGTACTCCATGGCACCATGAGGAAGATTCATCACAATTCTATCGAAGGATAAACCGAGATCTGGGACTTGGCGTGAATCCATCAAGTGTGGCGTTACAAGTTCACCGACCCTGTTTTTGTTGATATTGTAGATCATCCATGCAATTGCAACAGGATTCTTGTCTACCGCAACTACCCGAGAATGTGCAATCTTTGCTATGGTTATTGAAAAAGGGCCAATTCCAGCAAACATGTCAAGCACAAGATCGCCAGGGCGGCAAGATTTGGCGACCAAAAGGCGCTCAGTGGCAAGCCTTGGTGAAAAATAAGCCCTCGCTACATTCACCCTGAGGGTTATGCCATTTTCACGGTGATCTGTGACGTACAACTCCCTTCCGGCTTTAATTTCCAGATCACGGAGCCTCAAATCCCCAGAAATGCCGTGATCCATGAATACGGTGTCAAATGTTCCAGATTCGACAAGCGATCTGGCTAATTCTTCCTGGCGTCTGTCACACTTTTTCTTGACCACTGCGATTCTCCCAATTGCGTCATATGAGCCCCTAGACTGTACCGGCTGTGGCTTTTTTTTCCGGACAAGGGGTTCCGCATTGACTATCTCGTAACCTGTTCCAGCTAGATCAGCAACGCCCCTCTCAGTAACAGGAATGAGGATGGTGTCTCCAATTCTCTGGACAGAATATTGCCTGTCGATGCCGGAGCTTCCGGAAAGAATCCTCATGAGATGCTGGCCCTCTTCCTTCGGGGCTTTTACGTGGAGCGCCAAGCCTCCATCCTCCTCAGAACAGTTTTCGCGTTGTCAATAGTGTCTGACGCCAGTTTGTCAGAAAAGCCAGGTATTCTGGCAAGATCCCGCGGTAAAGCAGAGGATACAGCACTAACATTCTTGAAGCCAGCATTAAAGAGCCTTCTGGCCCTTACTCTGCCGATGTTCGGTATTGCGGTCAGTTCCCATACCTCTTCCTTGACACCTTCCGATATCCTGAATGTCAGCATCTCGTAGAATCTCGTATGCTCCTTCCTATATATGGTGGCAATCCGCGACAGGGAATGGCAGAGCCACTCGGCGCTGCTCACTCTACTTTGCAGATCGCCAGGTCCAATGCCATAACGATCGCAGATGGAATCAAGGTCAACTTCATTGATCCAATCCAGGAGCATTCCCGCGGTCTTCAGGTACGACATTTCGCCCTCATCGTTCGCCTCCACACCTATCTTACCTGAGAGATACTCAACGATCTCAAAGTCATCTTTCCTGAGATTCAGGGGAGTCATGTCTGGGCAGCGGGAAATAGCGTAGAGTGCCTCTATCTCACTCGCGCTATTCTTCTCAAGGTGGTCCCTCAGGATAACTGCTGAAACCGGATCAATGTAAAGGTCAGACACCATCCTTCCAAACTGTGTTGCCTCGGCTCTTCCATTTCTCATACTGATTAGGGATTTCTGCAGCAGGAAGGAAAAAGCATTTTCAACAGATTTTCTGAACTCTTCAATTTCTTTCTGCTTCCCAAGAAGGGTTCTGGACAGGAACTCCAATATCCCGTCTGGTTCACGGGCAAGGCCCGTAGATACGAGTGCGAGAGAGTTAAACCTTATGTTAGGGTCGGATCCGATCCACGAGGATATGGGTTCCGGATCTGATGAAAGATAGCTCTGGGCCATTTCGTACGATGTCGGCGATGAGGCGTAAATCACTCCGTATCCAACTTTGTCGTACCTCGGCCTTCCAGCCCTTCCCAGCATCTGGTTTACCTCTGTAGTGGATATATAATCTACGCTACCATCTGAGAATCTTGTTATGTCCCTTATAACCACAAGCCTCGCTGGAAGATTAACGCCAGCCGCCAGTGTGGGAGTAGCAACAATCACCTTAATGTCGCCCCTCCGGAATCCATCCTCGACCATCACCCTGTCCTCATAGGAAAGCCCAGCATGATGGAATGATACGCGTTTTCTTGCCATTTCCATAACCATTCTGTGATAGCGGTTGCTTCCGTCGTCCTGTGGATATTCCGTTCCAGATTCAAGCCCTAGCGAGATCGCAAGCTTCCTGGCAACATCCTCAGATCGCTTCCTGGAGTTGACGAAAATTAGGGCCTGGCCACCGGAATTGATGATCCACCTGCATAGGGATCCTAGCTCATCGTATTTTGCAATTGGAACAGTTTCATCATTGTCCAAATAGAGCTTGCCCCGGTAAAGTATGCCCTTTATCAGGCTGACCGGCCTAAAGTCGCTGAAAACCGGAACCGCGCCAATCCATGATGAAATTTCCTCCAGATTCGTTATTGTCGCAGAGAGGCCAATTATCTGCACATCTGGGTTTATGAATCTTGCAGCTGTGAGGAACATTTCCAATCTCGGGCCCCTGCCCGGATCACCAATCAGATGCATTTCATCTGCCACTATGAGCGAAATGTCGAAAAAGGCTGATGGGTCATGGTGAAAGAATGAGTCGGCCTTTTCTGAGGTGCATACAAGGACGTCGTATTTCTTAATGAGATCGGGGGACTGATCGTAATCGCCTATTGCCATGCCAACTTTTAGTCCGTGATGTGATAATTTCCTGAGCTCCTGGTATTTTTCGGCTGCAAGAGCTTTTAGCGGCACCACATAGAGGGCTTTTCCACCGTTTAAGGCATTTCTGAGTATTGCAAAATAACCAATAAGAGTCTTGCCGGCTGCAGTGGGAACTGAAAGTATGAGGCTTCTTCCGTCCTGTATGACATCTATTGCCCTAATCTGATGTTCATACAGTGCAAAGTCATTGCCATCATGCAGTTCTATCAACCTTTCAGCGAAAGGAAGATCACTGAGTTTCATTGCAAAACCCCTTTTGTGTCCTCAAGGCATCCAGTTAATGAATCAAAATATAATATCCTTGGTAATGAGGGTAAAATGTCTCAACTCCCCAGAGTAATAATCAACGTAGCCCAGAGCATAAACGGCTATATTGCTGGACCATCAGGGAGAAGGGTGGTCATATCAGACGAAGAGGATAGAAAGAGAGTACATGGTCTCAGGGCAGCAGTTGATGCAGTCCTTGTTGGCGTTAACACCATAATAAACGACAATCCTTCACTTACTGTAGACCCAAGATATTTTCCAGAAAAGCGCGGTCTGCAGAGAATCATTCTTGACAGAAATTTGAGGATACCGCAGAATGCCCACGTCCTGACCGACGGAAACTCCACAATAATTTTTACAGCCAACAGGAAAAGGGAGATCACTGGCGCAAAGGTTGTGCCGCTTACTTTAAGCCAGCTCAGGCTAGGAAATCTTATGAGCATTATATCCGACATGGGCATTGGTAGTATCCTGGTCGAAGGAGGGAGGGATGTTATCAGGCAGTTTGTCCTTGAAACAACTGTTTCAGAATTTCTCCTTTACGTTGGTGATGTTATCATAGAAGCTGGAGGGCTGAGGCTTTTTGAACCGCCAGAGGATCTGAGAGGGGTGATTCTCCACTCAGACAGGGTTGGCAAAGGAGTCCTTTTTAGCATTGATCCGATAGCCCTCAGACAGATATGGAAATGACCCAAATTGGAGAATTGAGGCTGCAGTGGGCCGAGGCTCACATGGATGTTATAGGCGCTATTAGAAATCGTTTCAAGAGAGAAAGGCCCTTCAAGGGGATCAGAATATCAATGGCTCTGCATGTTGAGGCTAAAACCGGCATATTTGCCCTTCTTCTAAAGGATGGGGGAGCAACGGTCAGGATGGCTTCGTGCAATCCTCTCAGTTCTGATGACAGCGTGGTGGCAGCTCTTAAGGAAAACCACGGAATGGAAGTATTTGCAAGGAAAGGAGAGTCGCGTGAAGAATATTATGAATATCTTAACAAGGCATTGGATCTAAGGCCAAATGTCATAATCGACGATGGCGGGGACCTCACGAAAATAGTGCATCTTGAAAGGAAGGACCTTCTGGGCGACATAATCGGCGGAAACGAGGAGACGACAACCGGAGTTGTAAGGTTGAAGGCTATGGAAAGGGATGGCGTCCTGAAATTTCCCATGTTTGACGTGAACGATGCCAAAATGAAGCACCTTTTTGACAACCGATATGGAACGGGGCAGAGCACCCTTGATGGCATAATGAGCTCTACAAATATTCTAATCGCAGGAAAGCGATTAGTTGTCGCTGGATATGGATGGTGCGGCAGGGGGATAGCCATGAGGATGAAGGGAATGGGCGCACTCGTAACTGTAACAGAAGTTGATCCAGTGAAAGCAATAGAAGCTGCTATGGATGGCTTCGCAGTTGAACCGATTCATCATGCAGTGAAGCAGGCTGATTTGGTTGTAACCGCTACAGGAATGAAATCTGTAGTGACCTATGAAGATTTGCTCACAGCCAAGAACGGTGTAATTCTGGCAAATTCAGGCCACTTTAACAATGAGGTGCCATTTGACGATCTTGAAGCAAGATCTATAGAAAAAAAACAAATTAGGGAAAACATAAAGATGTACCGCCTCGAAAACGGCAATACGGTTTACCTTCTGAGCGACGGAAGGCTTGTCAACCTCGCAGCTGGCCAGGGTCACCCGGTGGAGATAATGGATATGAGTTTCGCAATACAGGCACTCACTGCAGAAAATCTTGTTAAAAACCACAAACACCTGGAACGCCGGGTATATGCGGTTCCAAGTGAGATTGATGAGGAAGTGGCAAAGATAAAGCTGAAGGCACTCGGAATTAGCATTGACTCTCTGACACCGGATCAGCTGAAATACATGAACTCCTGGGAGGAAGGTACCTGATGGACGCCAAGAAAATGGTATTGGTTGTCCTTGATGGCCTTGGTGACAGGGGAAATAAAGCTCTCGGCGGCAAGACAGCACTCCAGGCGGCGTACCGCCCAAACATGAATAGGCTCGCATCTCATGG
>JAVZLI010000074.1:0-5695 GCA_038883835.1 Thermoplasmataceae archaeon | reverse complement strand
CATAGAGACCTCCAAAAACATCCAACGCAACATTTTTTCATAATACCATATTCAAATGGCATGAATCTGTTCCTGCCCAGCTTGTCTGAACTATACAAAGAAATTGAAATCTTGGGATAAACACTTACATGGGCATATCAGATTGCATTGATTTCAGGGAGATTCAAAACATTGTCTTCCATCTTTATGGGAATGATACTGAGAAAGGATTCAGAGAAATAAAACTGTTTGCGGTATTTTTCAAGAGATTAAACGATAATTTGGCCTCTATTCTGAAGCCGGAATTAGAAATCGCAAGTTTGTGGAAAGACTCATATATGAATTGCCTTCTAAAGCAATAATAAGTTAGATTAATATCCTAAATGCGGAGGGCCGGATTCGAACCGGCGGATCCCTTCGGAAACAGATCTTGAGTCTGTCGCCTTTAACCTGGCTCGGCAACCTCCGCGCCTGGCTGGTATTGGAAATCGATTTATCATACTTTCTCATGACATGCTGTGGGGCTCTGTCTTGAACTTAGGATCGAGGGAGAACCAGAATATTTAAATCTACTCGCAAAAGCCCTATCACCTGACAATGGCTCTGATATAGAGACTACCGTGGATTCAAATAGCATACTGTTCAAGATTTCTAACGTGAGGCCAGCATCGCTGTACAGTCTACCAGAAGAAATAATCAGATGCTACGAAATTGTAAAAAAAATTGGAAGTTTAAGTTGAAAATTTACTGCTCAACATTCAACGCAAGCTTCTCAGTAAGTTCTTTGTAGCGGTTTCTAATAGTGACCTCTGTCACGCCAGCTACCTCTGCTACTGCTCTCTGAGTCCTTCTTTCTCCAGTCATCAATGAGGCTATGTAAATAGCAGCAGCAGCAACACCTGTTGGGCCCTTTCCAGAAGTGAGATCATTGTCTTCTGCCATTTTTATTATTTCTGTGGCTTTTTTCCTGGCTTCCATTGAAAGCTTGAGTTTGCTGCAGAATCTGTTCACATAGTCATCTGGCTTGGATGGCATGATGTTTAGCTTGAGGTATCGGCTCATTATCCTGTATGTTCTTCCAATTTCCTTTTTCTTTACGCGGGTAACAGCAGCAATTTCATCTAGGGTCCTAGGAACATTGGTTAAGCGGCATGCTGCATAGATCGATCCGGCCACAACGCCTTCTATGCTTCTACCTCGAATCATATTCTGCTTGACCGCTTTTCTGTATATAACAGCAGATGTCTCTCTCACATCATTTGGGATGCTGAGGTTTGAAGACATCCTCTCCAATTCCTGAAGCGCCTGCGACAGATTCCTTTCTGCGGCATTTGATACCTTAATTCTCTTCTGCCACTTCCTCAGCCTGTAAAGCTGGGCTCTGTTCCTTGTCGGAATAGATTTTCCATATGAATCCTTATTCTTCCAAGAAATGTCTGTTGATAATCCCTTGTCGTGAATGGTGAATGTCATGGGCGATCCAGCTCTCGCCCTGGATTCTGTTTGTTCTGCGTCGAAAGCCCTCCACTCCGGCCCCTGATCAATGTAACTTTCATCTATAACAAGGCCACAGTTATTGCATATAAGTTCACCCCTTTCATAGTCCCTTACGAGTTGGGATGAACCGCACTCCGGGCATTTCTTAATCTCCTCTATATTTGGTCTCTTTTCATTTTTCTCCATCATTTCCACCTCTTTCCCTAATCTCCAGCCGATCCTCGTTTATCGGCTTCTTCAACGAAACAAGCCCAAACGGATGGCTGACTGGGCCAAACACACGAACAAGCGTCCCAATTTGGTTGCCCTGCATATCATATACCTTGGATTTAAGCCTAAGCTGCCTGTCCATCCTCACGACAGCCTGCATATGATCGGTACTAAGGACGTTTACGATTTTCATTGTTAGTAAATAGTAATGACTTCTGAGTATATAAATTATACGCAAATTTATTAATTCATATTATCATCATATTAAAGTATTGGTGCGTAAAATCTGTGTACTTATCTTCTCAGGATGACCACGCTCAAAACCACTTGCCAATTTGTACTTTCAGGCATCTTAGTGAAACTATTTCGTGCAGAAAATACGAAAATAAAAATGAAATAATTTTCGATCCTTAATCAAAAAGGTTTAATATAGCATGCTATGTCGTATATAACGGGAATTTATAACAGGTGTCTTTATGTCTCCTGGAATTGATCAAGATATTACAAAAAGATGCCCGGAATGCAAATCCGAGCATCTTGTAAGGGATTATGAGAGAGGCGAGCTAATCTGTAATGATTGTGGAATGGTTCTTGAGGATTCTTTCATAGACCAGGGACCTGAATGGCGGGCTTTTGATTCCGAGCAGGATGATAGGCGTGCAAGAACCGGTTCTCCAATGACATTTTTGAGCCATGACAAAGGATTGGCCACAGAAATATCATGGTCCAATAAAGACTATTATGGGAAGCGAATCCCGCATAAGAATAGGGCGCAGATTTATAGGGTTAGAAAATGGCACCAGAGAATAAGGGTGAGCAACGCCGCGGAGAGAAATCTTTCCCTTGCACTGCAGATGTTGAACGACAATGGCGCCAAGCTCGGAATCCCAAAGGATATAAAGGAAACCGCCGCTTTGATTTATAGAAGGGCTGTCGAAAAAAATCTCATCAGGGGAAGAAGCATAGAAAGCATAGTTTGCGCTTCAATATACGCTGCGTGCAGAATGGTAAACCTCCCTAGGACGCTGGATGAGATCTCGAAGGCATCCGAAGTAAACAAAAAGAAGATTGGAAAGGCATATAGGCATCTGGCGAAAGAGCTAAGTTTGAACCTTAAGCCAACAACACCATATTCATATGTTGCCCAGTTCTGCAGTAAACTTGATCTCGACAAGCAAGCTATCATTGTTAGCGAAGACATTGTGCGCAGATCCATAGAAATGGGCATTTCATCAGGAAAGGGCCCTACTGGAGTGGCGGCAGCCTCGATTTACATTGCGTCAGTTATGGTTGGCAAACCCAGAACTCAAAAGGAGATTGCGAGGGTATCTGGCGTCACAGAGGTAACAATAAGGAATAGGTACAAGGAGATCAGCAAATCTCTTGGCATTCCTGGAATGGAATAAGACTGATGAAAATTTACGTTATAGACAACGGTGGGCAATGGACCCATCGGGAGTACAGGGTGCTGAGGGATCTAGGTATAGACGCATCCATTCTCCCCAATACGTCCCCATCAAGTGCTCTGGATGACGCCGACTCCATAGTCCTTTCAGGGGGCGCTCCAAGCATAGTTGACGAGCTGGACAAGCTCGGGAATATTAAACAGTATGTGGAAGATCATAAATTTCCCATTCTCGGCATTTGTGTTGGGGCTCAATTCATTGCTTTGAACTTTGGGGGGAAGGTGGGCCCGGGCGCACATCCCGAGTTTGGAAAAACCGAAGTTACTATAAATAACCCCACAGGCATTTTTCTGGGTTTGCCCCCTAAGATAACTGTTTGGGAAAATCATAACGATGAAGTCAAACAGCTTCCTGACAGTGACTTTGTTATTACTGCCTCATCTAAAACTTGCCCGATTCAGGGATTCCAGCACAAAACCAGGCCAATATACGCGGTACAGTTTCATCCAGAGGTTGAGCACACGCAGTTTGGGCGCAAAATATTTGAGAACTTCATTGACATATGCAAATCCTGAGTGAAAATTTATAACCACTTTGGATTTATTCTGATAATGCTCACAGAAGTGACGGAGCTCTATGGCAAGCCTGTTTATAACGAGAAGGCAATGCTTATCGGTGAAGTTTCCGATGTCATCGTAGATTTCGAGAGCGATGATATCTATGGGATATACATCGAATCACCAAATCCAAAGCTTGTAGAAAAAGGAGCCTCAATTTGCATACCATTCAGGTGGATAAAAGCCATCGATGAAATCATACTATTGCGCAAATTCCCTGATTTTATCCCGGCACCAAAGGAAGGTTGATCTGAAGCTGTAGATTGGATCATTTGTGCAGAAAGTAACCATATCCTTCCTCTCCAATATTGACATAGGCGTAGCGTTCCAATTGCGCCACTCCTCTGAAATTTCTTGCGAACCCTTCTATGATTCCTTTGTCAACTGTGCCATCTGGCTTCAGAACCTGGAACGGAAAGCTGTCTGGTGGGCACCATTGTATTATCTTTAATTTCCTGTCGACCAATTCTCTTTCCCTGAACCTGATCTCAGTGCCAGACTTCTCGACATTTCCCAGTTCCTTCAGCCTGACTACAGTTCCGTCAGGAATAGTGTCCCAGTCGGATGAGGCAACATAGAGAAAAGGATCTGCAGATAGGGTATATGCCCTCTTCCCCATGGATTTGTTCGTGGGATGATTTTGTAGCTCAACATTCCCGCCATGAAAGCCCCTTAATAACAATTTTACAGGATTCGGCGTAAAAAACAACCGCTGTGTTGTTGGATCGATAAGCTCCTTATTCATGGAATTGAAAATCTCCACGGAAAACTCCGAGTTAATTTCCCGCAAGCCAGACTCAATCCAGTATCTCCTGAAAGTGTTGGGGGAGTATCCTCTCCTCTTCATGGCCATTAAGGTACCAAGCCTGATATCGTCCCATCCGCTGTATGTGCCATTTGCGATCCCCTTCTTTATGATTGAAGTCTTGAGGATCACGTTAGGAAAGTTCACAAGGCCATAGTGGTAATAAACTGGCTCCTTCCAGCCGTTATACCTGAATACATATCGCTGTTTCTCCGTATTGCTTATGTGATCCTTCCCACGAATGACATGAGTCAACCCAAGGAAATGATCATCTATGGCGACACCCCAGTTCATGGTCGGATAAACCCTATATTTCCTGCCCTGCCTTGGATGTTTTGCTGCACTGATTCTGAAAGCGATCCAATCCCTTACTGCCGGATTGGGGTGATTAAGGTCTGTCTTCACAACGAGAACAGCCTTTCCCGGATGGAATTCGCCATTCAGCATGCCATCAAAAATTTCAAGGCTTCGCTCCGCTGGCAAATTCCTATGGGGGCAACTTTCCCCCTTAGAAATATATGACTTAAATTCATTCGGGGGGCAGGTACATGCATACATCCCACCTTTATTTATTAGGTTTCTAGCTTCACTATAGTAGAGGTCAAATCGATCAGACTGTATCACAACTTCTGTTACGTTCACTCCAAGCCATTCGAGGTCCTTGGGAATCTGATCGTAAGCTATAGGGTCAATATTTGCAGGGTTTGTGTCTTCTATTCTCAGTATGAGCCGCCCTCCATACCTTTTCACATATTCATCATTAAGAATAGCCATTCGGGAATGACCAACATGGAGTGGACCAGATGGGGATGGTGCAAGCCTCATGACTACTGGCCCATTTACGTTTTCCAGGTCGGGTAATCTGTGTTGTATTGGTTTGTCATTCCTTGCCAGCGTTTCAGGGGAAAATTCTTCTACGGCTTTCTTCAGTTCGGTTTGAGACATTGAATTTACGGAATTTATTATTCCGTTCAGTTCATCCCTGAGCGCTTGGACATCCTTCCTTAGATCCTGGTACTGTCCGAGAAGTTTAGCCAAAACTGCGCCAAGATCCGCTCTGCCTCCATGTTGAAATGCATTTTTCAGAGCAATTTTCTCTGCCTCCTTCCTCTGTTCACTGCTCAGCATTTTGTATCAACCCCTTAAATTCTTCCAATAATTGATCTATCCCATATCCTGTC
>JAVZLI010000073.1:0-5736 GCA_038883835.1 Thermoplasmataceae archaeon | reverse complement strand
GGTAGAAGGCAAATAAAAATAATATCGCAAAAGCTCGATAATTATATTCGGAGATACTCTCCGTAGTATTAAAGCCCTGTCAACTGAATCTTTAAAGGTCCATGAACAAACTGCTGATTGTCCAGCCAGGCGGCAAGAACAAGTTCAAAGAAGTGGAATTGATAACCCGCCATTCCGAATTCGAAAAATCACTATGGGCGGTTTCGGAATATGATTCCGATGATGGTGAGACTGTATGTTTGAAAATACTCAAAAGTTAAAAATAAGACACAAATGTCCATAGGTGATTGGAAGCAATGCTGACACCATAGCGTCAAAGGTGCGATTGTATCTGGAGCATTCTCCAGACATCTGGAGGGCGCTGGACATGGGCATTCTTAATCTATCAGCCCTCGCAAGGATAATTTCTAGCGAAACTGGAATCGATAACATCGGCGCCATAATAGCGGCATTGAAAAGAATTCCTGTGTCAGGGTATTCGAATTTAGCCTATAGGAACACCATTAAGGATTCAACCATTGAAACCCGATCAAACATAACTGTCCTTATTTTGAAGCCATCAGTGGAGAACATAAGGCTTCTGATCAACGTTACCAGGAACATCGTGGAGAGTTACACCGATTACAGAATAATACAGGCAGCCCAGGGGTGCGGACTTGTTATCAGCGATTCAATGTATGAAAGAATAAAAAGGCAGATCCCAACTGATGAAATAATCGATGAGGAGCACGGCCTCGGTGAACTTATTCTAATAAGTTCCCCTGAAATCAAGAACCTGAGGGGGTATGTTTCCTATGCTTCCTCCCTGCTTGCAAACAGCGGAATAAACATAGTCCAGATCATATCGTTTTACAGTGACATTACATTCATCCTCAGGCCAGAAGACCTGCTGAAGTCGATGAGGATACTTATGAATGAGAAGGAGGCCGCCTCTATAAAGGCATAGCTCCCCTCCATCTAAGCCTGCGCCTGGTTTTATCAGTGTCTTCCGCAACGCAAATGATATGGGAAAGCATCTTTCAAGTTGGAAGTGTCCATACGGCGCATGTTATTTAAGCCCATCACGCCCAAGCCAAGGGCATGATGAAATTCCAGCAAATAAGATTAAACTGATTGTAATTGAAATAGGTGAGGAATGGGATGCCGGATCTGTTATCCAATGCAGGCAGGATTGCCCGTGCTGCCACTAGGGAAGGCATGAACCCTCCGGTATATACTTCCATCGTTTACCCATTGTCCATAGAAGGGGGCGGCCTTGTTTCTGGGGAGCCTGTTTCTCTTCTGCTTCTCGCCTTTATAACCGCCGTCCTAATAATCTTCGCAGCTGCTACAAATCTTATAGATGATTATTTTGACTGGCTGAATAGGGTTGATACCCCAGAATCCACAGCTCGGAGCTACAGGAAACATCCCATATTTTCAATGGGAATCAGGCCACGAGATCTTTTAATATATGGTCTGGCCCTCATAGTTTTTGCATCACTGCTTGTGGCAGGTTATTCTTTCCTATTTAGGGAACCATACCTTTTGCTCCTTATACCGGCAGGTGCGTTTATTGCGTACGGCTACACGGGCCCTCCGATAGGGCTGAAGTACAGGGGCATTTCAGAGGTGGCAATAGCTTCCACTGTTCTGGCTGTCTATTACATATCTTTGCTCTCTGCTGGAGTGGGGTTTAGCGTCGCTGTAACTGTTTTCCCTATACCGGTGGCTCTTATATTGCCCGTAATTATATTGTCCGGGCACCTTCGAGACATGGATTCCGACAGAAAATCCGGCTTAGTAACACTCGAGGTGAGGCTCGGGCGAAAGGGAACGCTCATTTTGGCGCAAATTCTGGTTTTTGGATTTATAGCTCTCTCCGGTTACGTTCTCTTTGCCCTATGGGATACGCCTTTGATCCTTATCTGGCTGCTGCCAGAGATCGTTTTAGGTTTTCTTTTATTAACGATTATCTATCGGCCCCCATCCATAAGGATTGAAACCCAAACTGGAAACATTGTATTCGCTGAGATTATTACCTATTTTATTGCATCAATCGCGTTCTTCGTCTTCTTTAGATAGGCATGAATTTCCCCTCACTCTGTCACGTCTGGCTGAGTTGCTGTAAGTGTGGGCAACTCGTTCTCGAACAGAACCTTGGATAAAATCTTAGTTTTCATGGTTTCCACGCCATCAATTTCCCTGATGGCTGATATCAAATGTTGGTATTGTTCCAGGTCTTTGCTGACAGTTATGAGCAAGATCTCGTTCTCTCCAAGGGTTTCGTATGCGGCCATTACACCATTAAGCTTTGAAAGCTTTTCTATAATCCTGCTGCCGTTGTTTCGCATGTTGCCCATTCTGATTGTTGTAAGCGTTCTGAACTTGTATCCAAGAAGTTCATGATCTACTATGGCTACAGTCTTGTGGATGAAACCTTTTTTTCTGAGTTCCTTTAGCCTTTTTGATGCTGCGGATGCTGACCCGATGCCAACAGCTTTGCATATTTCAGATAATGATAAGTCAGCATTAACCTGAAGCACACCCAGAATCTTCAAATCATACTCATCCAACATACAAGCCCTGACATCCCAGTATTAAAGAATTTTTCTGAAACATAGATGCAGAAAGGCTAAATACTGTACGGCAAAGATATTGAATATGAAAAGATAATATAATATGTATAATAAAATTCATAGCCACAGCATTTTACAGCGCGGCTGAAATCAATAGAGAAAAGCTCGATAGCTGGATACAGCGAACCTGAAACAGGGTGTTTTGGGGCTTTGAGTAACTGAAGCAAATTTACCATTGATTTCACTGTTCTTCATCTGGGTCCATAAAGGCTTCCTGGCCATCGAACCCGAATCTTTCGAATAGGTTTGTTGCCTTGCTGCACAACGCCATTGACCTAAAGGTTGCTGTTATCATGCCTATAAGGCTGTTATTATTATCAAGAATGAAACTGCCCTCATCCCCGGGAGCCGCAAAATTTCCATCTTCGGACGATACCAGAAAGTGGTCAGTAATTGGGTAAAGGGTTCCATGGTCGAAGACCTTGAATGAAACATCTGTGCATATTACCCTGCCCTCTGTGTAGTCTGTCGTCCTTCCAGTCTTTCTGACATCAGTGCCAATCTGGGGGGAATCAATACGGCTTGGTTTCCCTATATCCCTTATCTTGCTGGTTCCCGGAATGTCTGGTTGCAATTTTGCAATGGCAGCATCAATCACGTTCTTGTTCAGTGGGACGGGCCTTGCAACGGATGAAAGCTTTGCTACAAGGCGAGCTTTCATGTCAAAGTCTGGCACCGAGGGCTGAGTTATATCATCATTGATCCGGGAACCTGGCGGAGCAAACACTCTGCTTACGGATACGAGATACTGGTCCTCCCCACTCCTAAGTATTCCGCCAAGGGTTCCAGTGGTCAGGCCCTTCAGGCAGCCAGATGACACGCCTCCCTGCAAAGGTTCCTTTGGGAAGGATGGAGAAAGCGAAGGTTGAGGATAAGTAATAACATCTGCGGACGACGGGAATATATTGAAGCCAAGCTGCGCAGCTGAAAGCTCATCCCTAAGGTAAGGCAGTATTGAGGGATCGTCAACAAAAACGAACCAGAAAAATTCTGGATTATCAAAGCCAAGCCCAAAGCCTGTAAACGAATCAATTTCGTTCATAAGCTTGTAAAGTATATCCCTTGATCTATCAATCTGGGCATTGGCGCATTCGAGATCGTAGTCATGCCCGCCAACGATATACAGGTAGCCGTCAATCTCTTTTTCGCAATTCCAGCA
This sequence comes from Thermoplasmataceae archaeon, assembly GCA_038883835.1. Classification (GTDB taxonomy): domain Archaea; phylum Thermoplasmatota; class Thermoplasmata; order Thermoplasmatales; family Thermoplasmataceae; genus UBA447. Next base: position 1,959 of record JAVZLI010000073.1, on the reverse strand, counting down.
ATAGGTCAATCGTCATGGTTCATGTGGCAGGAGTTATGAAGCTTTTGTATCATACTGCTGCTTGGTGTTCTTTCACATGCTGAAGCAGAAAAATTAAATCTCTATTCCTATTGTTTGCGATACATGAGAGAACTTCGCTGTGAGATATGCGGAAACGAATTTGCCTGTTTTTCACCGTTTCCATGCTGGTGTTCGCTGGTTGAAACAAGCGAGGAAAAGAGAAATGAATTAAAAGGAAGGGCTAAAGATTGTGTTTGCCCCTCATGCCTGAGGGGAAACTAAATCATAATTATGGGGGGTGTAGCAGATGCTGGGGTACTGCCTCAATAGCTGTGAATGCTGCCAGGAATGCTGAAACTATCAGCCCGATCCAGAATAGCACCAATATCACAGTCCATACCTTTGATATATTCTGTTTGCCTGGGAGAATATCGTATATCAGCGTGGTGGGATATGTGAGAACTCCAGTCAGCCCAAATGCTATGTAAAGCCCAAGCATTGCTATTGGGCTGGAGGTCATATTATCCATGTATGCGTTTATGCCGTAGTATATTGCTATTAATCCAGCAAACAGGGCCATAATGCCTACAAACTGAATCTTATTCTTCAATCCAAGTGCCACAGCTAGCGATAGGATAACAAGCCCAAAGATGGTGAAGGGATCGAAGAAGAGAATGTTGTAGCTCCCAGGTAAAGGCCAAACAAGCTCGCCAGCTATACCCATGAGGAGTATGAGGCCTCCAAGAATCCCAAGGGGGAACACTGCTGGCCTCATGATTTCTTCAACATCAACTGCCTTGTTATGCCTATATGCTAAATAGGCCATGGCAGTTATGTAAATGGAAACCACTCCTGCCAGAGACAAAAGAAACAGATCAAGCGCTAGATCATCCACAAATGCAGCCATTTTATCACCAATGAGAAATAAACAAAATATATTTAAAGGAGTATCCTAACAACTCTGTAGAAATATTATCTAACAGGGAATTTTTCTTGAAATTAGAACTATAATGCCTGAAATTATGCCAGAATGAAAAATTAGCAAAACATTCCGCTATGCCCAGCAAGCCGTTTACTTTTCCTATATTATCCAGAATGCTTTCTGCTTGCAACTTCAATACGGTTGAGCAACCGCACAAAAAGCCTCACTAAAACAGAATAACATGCCAAAGGCTTTATAGATAAACCTTCAAATGCGATTTTCCCTGGTGGCGGTGGAGTGAAGGCCACAATATAAATGTGGGCGAGAAGTGCGAGGGGTGGGATTTGAACCCACGAACCGCTTCCGGACAGAATCTTAAGTCCTGCACTGTTGACCAGGCTTAGTTACCCTCGCTGAGTGCGGGTTCATGCTCCAGATATATATTAAAAATGCTCAGAAACGTTAAAACTGTTATTTTGAAGGAATTGGATTATATGTCCATGCACGGTGCAAAGAGGTGCACTTGGAGGTAATTTGGGCGGATCATAGTTGATCATGCCAGCCTTCCCAAAATTTTCATGCACACCGAATGCCAATGGGTTTGCAGCGAAGGGTCCAGGAAGGTTACCTGTGCGCATGCTCGAGCCCCAGCCTTCCCTGCATTCTTCCCTTTACGTATGCGTACAGTGCATCATAAAGGGGAAACTGGAGCCGCATATTTTCATGGTCATCTCTGGAAATATCCCTGAAACCAATAGCTGCCGCTTCAAGACCTGCAGATTCAGCTGGCGCATCTATGGCATTGACATCGGCGCCCCTGACTATTCTGGCAAGCTCAAGCAGTGCTGGGTCCTCAAGGTGGTATTTCCGAATTATTGCGTCGAAACTGGAAAATTCTTTTCCATTCTCTTTGTAATGAAAAAGCTCAGCTCCCGGAGTATCAAAAGGGATAGCGTTCTCTCTCCTTGATACTTCTAGTACCATCTCAGACGGGGCGAATATGAATTCTGGATTATTGTCAATGAACCTTGATATAA
>JAVZLI010000072.1:0-5742 GCA_038883835.1 Thermoplasmataceae archaeon | reverse complement strand
AGCATCTTGACCTGAGCAGAATTGCCCTTGCCCTTGATGGTTCGGAATATGAGCCCGAACAGTTCCCAGGATTAATTTACAGACTTCATGAACCAAAAACTGCAGTCCTCATTTTCAGGAGTGGCAAGGTTAACTGCACCGGTGCCAAGAATCTAGCAAATGTAAAGCTTACTATCGACACCATTATACAGAAGTTAAAAAAGGCTGGAATAGAAGTTTACGATGAGCCAGAGATTGTTGTCCAGAATATTGTTGCTGTCTATGACCTTGGATCTGAACTTAACCTTACGGACATCGCCATGTCCATAGGCCTTGAGAATGTCGAATATGAGCCTGAGCAGTTTCCTGGGCTTGTCTACAGGGTGGAGGAACCAAAGGTAGTTCTGCTTCTATTCGGATCTGGAAAAGTTGTTTGCACAGGAGCTAAGGAAGAAAGCGAGATTGAACAGGCAGTGATCAAGGTCAAGAAGGAATTGCAAAAAGTAGGCCTTATTTGAGAAGAAACAATTCTCGCAGAAAGATTGTGGCATAGATCCCTTTCCCCAGGGAGAAGGAAAGGCGATCATCTCCACCTATTTCGAACCCCACTGGCTTTGCGCTCGTAATTCTTCTGCTTCCCTTTGACCACATATCCCTATGCCCAGGGATCCTGAAAACAGAAAGATTCATACCCTGAAGAACCCTTTTTTCAAGTTCTCCAGGCTTGCCGGTTGATAATTTGGTTTCGTATCCTGGCAGTGGAATTGTAGGCCGGACCCTATCCTGTTCAGAGAGGGCTTGTATTTTTTCCACGTTGAAGCTGTTAACTGTAATGGCATTTCCAGGAGCTGGATTGAAAAAACCATCCACAGGGTAAACAATATCACCCGGAAAAATGGCAGAAGCGCTTCCTGTGTCCACAATCCTCTGTGAGAGGATCTTGTTAAACAAATAACTTTGATATGCGTGGACAAACATCATCCTTAGGTATCTGGGGAAGACATCGAACGCCCCCTCATACTTTCCATGTTCCTGCACGTACCCAAGCAGGGAGCGTTCAAAGGAGAGGTGGAGAGGGTAATCCTGCAGGGCTTTCCGCACATCTCCAGATTCCCCGAAACTCACTCGAAAATCCTCCCTGTCATATCTCGGATCATAGAGATATAGGCGGACGGCTTCCTCGTATTTTCCATTCAAGATTAGTTCCCCTATTGTGTGTGTATTTGGCCGTAGGCTCCCGAACCTTTGGGGCCCAAAGAAATTGGGAAACCCCCCCTTCATGGAGAGTGAATTGTATCTCTCCATGAGGGCATCAGCATCACCTATTGCAGGAGTAACCCTGATGGTGAACCTGTTCCCGACAAGATCTCCGAGTTCAAGTTTCTTAACTGAATAGAAGGACTCCAGAATGTCGCAACCATTGATATTAAGGGTGCCTAAATCAAAAATTCCTGATATGCAGAAGTATTGGGTCGTAATGCCCCGCTTGTCCTTGGTTCCGGCATAAGTAATCCTTTCCTTGGATATTCCAAGCTTCCTGGCCAAGGCAATTACAAATGAATTGGTATCCCAATTTGTAAGCCTGGCTTTAAATATGGTATACGTTCCATTTTCTGATTTGGGTATCTGGACAGGTATCTCATCTACGATGAAATCCTGAGGATCCTGTTTGATGGAAACCTCGACAGTGGGCCTAGGAAGAACCCTAGCCTCAATACCAATAAGCATCTCATCCGGATATTGCTCAGACAACTGACCCACATCCCATAATGCTATATTTCAATGTTCGCCGAAAATGTAGAGGGCCATTTGAAACTACCCTGTTAAGTGTAATCCACTCAAATTTATCTATTCCTTTGACCTTACCTTTTAATGTATAGAGACAAGTTTGAACCTATTAGAGAGGGTTTAACATACGACGATGTTCTTCTGATTCCTGCCAGGACATCAATTGAGCCAAAGGATGCTGACATATCATCAAAATTTTCTAGAAATATAACCCTGAATGTTCCAATAGCAAGCTCGCCAATGGACACAGTCACTGAGGCCGAGATGGCAATAGCAATGGCGAGAATAGGCGCCATAGGAATTCTGCACAGGAATTTGACTGTGAATCAGCAGGCTGGATTCGTCAGGAGGGTAAAACGCGAGGAATCCATCATAATCAGGAATGTGCATACGGTTTCGCCTGAGACACCGCTCGCCGAAGTTCGAAATATCATGCGAACAAAGAAAATAGGGGGCCTGCCTGTAGTTGTCGGCGAGAAGCTTGTTGGGATAGTTACAAAGAGGGACCTTGAATTCGCTGGCAAGGACAGAAAAACTGTTGCAGATGTCATGGTTAGTGACGTAATCTCTGCAAGCGAGAATATAAGCATAGATGAAGCCATTGAGATACTTTACAAGAACCGGATAGAGAAACTTCCCCTTTTGGATTCAAAGGGAAGGGTTGTAGGCCTGATAACAGCCAAGGATATAGTTACAAGGCAAAAATTCCCTCAAGCAAGCAGAGACCGGGAGGGGCAGCTCTTGGTAGGCGCTGCAGTTGGGCCATTTGACATAGATAGGGCTGAAACCCTCGTAAGGGAGGGCGTGGACGTTATTGTCGTGGACACAGCCCATGCACATAATGACAACGTTATAGCATCAATTAAAAAGATGCGGAAGGCCATTGACGTTGACCTGGTTGCAGGAAACATAGCAACGTCAAAGGCAGCAGAAGACCTCATATCATGTGATGTTGACGGCCTGCGCGTTGGGATAGGGCCCGGATCGATCTGCACAACAAGAATAATTGCTGGGATAGGCGTTCCGCAGATTACGGCAATTTCCGATGTTGCTGAGGTCGCCTCATCACAGGGAGTCCCTGTCATAGCAGATGGTGGTATAAGATTTTCAGGGGACATAGTAAAAGCCATAGCTGCAGGCGCAGATTCTGTAATGCTTGGTTCGCTTCTTGCCGGAACAGATGAAAGCCCCGGGCAAGAAATCATCATAAGTGGCAGGAAATACAAGGCATACAGGGGAATGGGATCCATAGGTGCCATCCAATCCGGAATATCGGACAGATACGGCAAGATCGGAGCCAACAAATTCGTGGCAGAAGGCGTGGAGGGCGCAGTTCCGTACAGGGGAAGAGTTGAGGAGGTTGTGTTCCAGCTGACAGGTGGGATGAAGTCTGGAATGGGATACGTCGGTGCTAAAAATATTTCAGACCTGCAAAAGAATTCCAGATTCATTAAGATTACTGCAAGCGGCCTCAGGGAGAGCCACCCCCATGATATCAGAATAACAGCAGAGCCACCAAATTACCAGCTATATCAATACTGACACTGGATAATAAATTCCATTCCAACACCTAATTTTTATGCACATTATTTCTGCGCTATGGGATTGCCTGTTACCTGTTCTCCCTTGGAAATATATGTAAAGCGATTTGCGCAAGGCATCCAATTTATTGTTTACGCCTGTTACACAGATGTTCGGGGCGCAGCTCCGGGCTGTTAGTATGGATCACAACAGTCCTTCAGCTTCATTTCAGCTAACACCCCTCAAGCTGAATATTATCGCAGTGTTTTATTTCCGGCATTATATAGAGATTGCAAATCAATCCACACCATGATAACACTTGCCGTCAGAGGAATATATTGGCCTCAAGCAATGGAGTAGGCATAAACTTCTGGCCGTTAGAAATTTTTGATCCTGTAGTTCTTGAGGGCTTCCTGCCCCAATTCCTCCCTGTCTCTTAGGAATGAGGAGAGCCGTTTGAAATTGTCCTTGAATCTCTCCAGCCTCTTCGGGTTCCTCAATATGGCCGCCGGGTGATACTGGGGCGCTATTACCACCCCATCTGAATATATCATGTCGCCTTCGATCTCAGATATTCTCCCGAAGTTCCTCCCCAGAACAATTCCCAGCGATCTGAGGGCGGAATTTCCCATTGGGACGATAATGGGTGGGGAAAGGGCTTTGAGTTCACGCTTAAGATAGAAGCTGCATTTCCTTATTTCATTTACTCTAGGCCCCCTTCCTACCTTTGGACGGCACCTTACAGAATTTGTAAGATAGATGAGGTTTTTTTCTATACCTGCCTGCTCCAGTGCCTTGTTCAAAAGGTTGCCGCTCCTGCCCACGAATGGCTTTCCCACCTCATCCTCCCTGGCTCCTGGTGCTTCTCCAATTATGACAATGCTGGGGTTCTTTGATCCGAAACCGCATACAGGATTCTTCCTTGAGAAATACAGATCGCAATTCTTGCAATGTGATATCTCAATGCAGAGGTCGTCAAGTTCCCCCATGTTCATGCAATACTGGTCACTTTTATTTAGAATTATTGTAGACAGAGCCAGCTACTTTTTGCACACCGGGCCGAAGCGAAACGAGATATATTCCCACTGAAACAAGGATGAACCCGAGTATTGTAAAATAACTCTCCTCCTCATGGATAAGGGCGAAACTGAAGAGGAGGGACAATGCTGGCACCGCAAAGAAATAGGCAGATATCTCGGAGATGTTGTACTTGCTCACCAGATCAAGGAAGATGTAGTATGCAACACCAGTTCCGATCGAACCTATTATAAACGATATGATCAGGAACTCGATCGTAAGGCCAGAAACTGAAAATTGCCCAGCCGGGAAGGCTATCGCCGCAGTAATTGGCAGCGCGATAAAAAATTGCAGTGAGTTCACAGTTGCGTTCCCAATAGTTGAAAGGAACTTTTTGAAATATACAGTGCCAATGGCCCAGCTGAGTGCACCGCCAAAAAGGAGGGCAAGCCCTATGTTTGGCCTTATTACCAACTGATCTGCGAATATTGTCACTAGCCCAAGAAACCCGAAAACAGTACCGGCAACAGCATATCTGTTTAACTTGTCATTAAGGAACATTGCTGATAGAAGAATGGAAAGTATGGGGTAAGTGTATATGATAATAGAAGAAATTGCTGCTGTCTCTGTTTCTTCCCCAATAAACCAGAGCCCCATGAATATCACAATATTAAGAAGGGCAAAAATTACAATTCTTCCCATGGAAGCCAGGTCTCTAGGTATTTTTATACTCCGCCTGAAAATGATTACTGAAATTACGGAGGCAAAGGCGACTCTGAAGAAGAGCAGAACCAGAGGCGGTTCGTATTGCAGTGCAATCTTGACAAGTGGATAATTAATAGCCCACGATGAAGCCATAACAAGGAAAAGGGCAACGTCAGTCCATCTTGGCACAAGGAGTGCATGCATAAGTCCTATAAACAATTCGTTTAGTCACTTCACTACCAATAACAACATAAGCGATGTTAAAGATAACCTTAGCATGGTAGAGGATCTTTTCCACGACAGATCGCAGATCCTTGAATTTTTTCATCGGCACGGGATGCTAGTTTCGCCCGCTGCCCTCAATGCCATCCTGGAGAAGGGCCTGGGCGATCTCATCCCCAAACTCCTCACAAAGGATATACTTGATCAGGGTTACCTTGACGTTGATCAGATCAAAAGGATCATGGAAGGGAAGTCCACTGTGCCCAAGCCTAATTATGAAATTTTCCTTCCAGACATCAGGGTAACAAGCTCTGTTGAGGATTTCAGAAAGCTGTTTGTCAGCAGATTTGAAAAACTTAGCAGAATCATATCACTATCTGCTGCCATGAGGGGGTCAGTTGATATAAGGAGGGCAAAGAAGACCTTTGGGGAGGTGAAGGTTGTTGGCATGGTTACTTCTGTGGACATAACCAAGAACGGGCATAAGAGAATAACCATTGAGGATCTGGA
>JAVZLI010000071.1:0-5763 GCA_038883835.1 Thermoplasmataceae archaeon | reverse complement strand
TCAAAATAAGGAAACTCGCTTCCGACCCACACATAATTGACAGGCTTTCCGCTTCAATAGCCCCAACGATTTATGGGATGGAGATGATCAAAACCACACTTGTCCTTCAGATGTTTGGTGGTGTCAGGAAGGTTATGCGCGACGGAACAACAATGAGGGGGGATATCCATGTCCTTATGGTCGGCGATCCAGGTACAGCAAAATCACAGCTTTTGAAATACATGACCGAAATTTCCCCCAGGGGGGTTTTCACCTTTGGAAGAGGTTCAAGTGCTGCAGGCCTCACAGCTGCTGCAGTAAGGGACGATTTTGGCGAAGGCCGCTGGACTCTTGAAGCCGGTGCATTGGTTCTTGCGGACAATGGCTTTTGCGCTATCGATGAGTTGGACAAGATGGATGAAAAGGACACAGCGGCAATGCATGAGGCCATGGAACAGCAAACCATAACCATAAGCAAGGCTGGCATAATGGCAACGTTGAAATCAAGGTGTTCCATATTGGGCGCAGCAAATCCAAAGTTCGGAAGGTATGACCAAACTAGAACCATAGTGGATCAGATAGTTTTTCCGCCGCCCCTGATCTCAAGGTTTGACGTAATCTTCAAAATAATAGACAAGCCTGAGAAGGAGATGGACAGCAAACTGGCTGACCATGTGCTGAAAGCCCACAGGGTTGGGGAAATATACAAAAGCCTTGAGCAGAATGATATTGTTGATTTTGAGATCGAGGAAGAGAAGGAATTTCTTCCGCCCATAGAAAAGGAAATAATCAGGAAGTATGTCTCATATGCCAGAACCAGGATATACCCGAGGCTGTCTGATGAGGCAATTGAACTCCTTAAGGAGGAATATGTCAACACGAGGAACAGCTCAAGTGATTCAATACCAATCACAGCCAGGCAACTCGAATCCACAATCAGGCTCGCAGAGGCAGCGGCCCGCGCCAGGCTGTCTTCTATAGTCACAGCTGAAGATGCGAAGCTGGCGAAGCGCATTGTGGATTATTATCTTAAGGATGTTTCTATGACAAACGGGCAGGTTGATATTGATATACTCTACACAGGAACAAGTTCTAAGCAAAGGTCTGATCTTGAACTCGTTTTTGATGTCATAAGGGATCTTAAGACTGAGAAAAACAGGGCAGATCTTGATGATGTGATTGCATTGTGCGTCAACAAGGGCCTCACCCAGGAGAGGGTGCTTGAAGCCATAGCAAGGCTAAAGAGTGCCGGCCAGATTTACGAGCCGCAATTCAAGAAATTAGATGTGATAAGGTGAACGCAAAGATTTGCATGAAATTACGGCACGCACAGGGAGAAGTTCTTCTTGCTGCAGCAGATTCTGACCTTCTGAACCAGGAGATAAGATCGGGCAAATTGCACCTTAAGGTGTCGCCAGACTTCTATGGAGATGTTCCTGTAGATGACGGGCTCTTCCTTGATTCGCTCGCTATGTGCACTATTGCAAATCTAGTAGGGGAATATGTGGTACGCCTGGCGATTGAAAAGGACTTCATAGATCCCGAAAATGTCCTTTACATAGGGAAAGTGCCTCACGCACAGTTTGCAAGGATGGAGGAATAACTTGGATCACGCTGGCGGAAAAGAGGAGCATGTGAAGCGTGTTTTCTCATCCATCAACAGGAAATACGACCTTGTTGATAGCCTCATAAGTTTTGGCCTGGACCAGCACTGGCGGAGGATCCTGATAAATGAAATAGGGATAAGGGGAGGTGCCACGATACTTGATTGTGGAGCAGGAACGGGGAAGCTCACAGAGGAATTGGGGCAGAAATGTCCGGACTGCATGATAATATCAGTAGACATCACGGAAGAGATGTTCAGGAAGCCGAAGACCCCAAATGCAAGGTTTATGGTCGCAAGCGCTGATTCTGTGCCTCTTCCCGATGGATCTGTTGATTTTGTGCTAAGCTCCTATCTCACAAGGAACCTATCTGATGTTGGCAAGTATTTCAAGGAGGCCTACAGGCTTCTGAGGAAAGGGGGGCGGATAGGAAATCTTGACATATATAACCCGCCTGGGCACGGCTTTTCAACCCTATTTTCCATCTACTTTTACCACATAGTTCCAATTTTCGGGAACTTAATCACAGGAACAAGCGCGTACACCTATCTGGCTCAATCTGTTCTGAACTTTTATACGCCTGGCAAAATATCAGAAATGCTTGAGAATGCAGGATTCCGCAACGTAAGGTCACGTCGGCTGATGTTTGGCTCAATCTACGCGCACTGGGGCGAGAAGTCATGATGGCGTACATGTAAGGCTAAATAAGCAAGTTATCCATAATGTGCATGTGCCTAAGACAAAGATCATTGCCACGATCGGTCCACGAAGCCAGGATGAAAGTGTTTTGAAGCAGATGATTTCGTATGGCCTCTCCTGTGTCAGAATAAACACCGCCCACGCTGATGTTGGATATATAAAAACTGTCAAGGATCTTATCGACAAGCTCAATGTGGCCTTGAAAAGCAACGTTGGAGTGATGGTTGATCTGAAGGGCCCGGAAATCCGTACAGGAGAATTCAAGAACCATCAGTTTGCAGTCAGAAAGGGAACAAGGTATACGCTTGGACCTGAGGGATCAGATGTTGATATTTCACTAAGCCACAAGGAAATTCTTGATGTGGCAAGGGAAAAGGATACAATACTTTTGAGCGATGGGGCTGTCAGGCTTAAGGTTACAAAGGTAGAAAAGGACAGGATGACGGCTGAGTCCCAGGACGATGGCATTCTAAGGGACAGGAGCAGGGTAAATTTGCCAGGCAAGCTAATTCCTGTGGGCAACCTTACCGACAGGGACAGGACTTTCCTGAAGGCCGGCATTGATGCGGACGTTGACTTCTTTGCGCAGTCATTCGTCCAGAACAAGGAAAGTGTCCTCGAGCTGGAGGAAGCAATTTCAGGGATGGGCGGGGATCAGTTCATTGTATCGAAGATTGAAACAAAGAGCGGCTTCCAGAATATCCGTGAGATAGCCAAAGTATCCGATTTCATAATGGTTGCAAGAGGCGACCTCGGTGTCGAGCTGCCTCTCAAGGAGGTGGCTATAGCACAGAAAAAAATCATAGAAGAGGCGCACAAGGAGGGTGTCCCGACCATTGTAGCCACGCAAATGCTTGAATCAATGGTAAAGGCCAGCTCTCCAACCAGGGCTGAGGTTTCTGACGTTACAAACGCAATAATGGACAATGCTGATGCCCTCATGCTGTCAGAGGAAAGTGCAATAGGGGATCACCCTGTGGAAGCGGTATCATACCTCAGCGAGATCGCCGAGTTTGTAGAGTCAAGGCAGAAAAACTTGGCTGGCCCCGAAGAGTATCTCGGCAATAGGGTTGCATTCAGCATTGCTAGGTCTGCAAAGTCCATAGCTGAAGATATAGATGCGGACGCAATACTCGCATTTACAAAGACAGGCAACACAGCAAAGATGATTTCAGCGGTAAGGCCTGGTGTTCCAATTTACGCTGCGGTAACATCCCAGAGGATGGCAAACCGGCTATCCCTTTACAGAGCTGTGGAACCAGTTGTTTTCTCAGCTGAGGGGACTATGGGCATAGATCTCCTTAGCGCCCTTTCTTTTTTTGAAGCCCATACTCCTCTAAGAAAGGGGAACAGGGTTGTGGTAACATCCGGAGCCCCATATTTCCTTTTTGGGGGGACAACAGAGGTAAGAGTTGCCACAATCGGATCGTTTGTTGGGCGAGGCTACCCGAGCGGCAAAAGCATACGCGGAAGGCTTACCAGAAATCCCGATGAGAAAAGGGAGATACTTCTTGTAGAGGGGCAAGCTCAAATTCCATTTGAAAAAATAGGCAAATTCCAGGCGGTAATTTTCACAAATCAGATCTCCCATAGGTATGCTGAGAATCTACGTGGGATGGGGATAACGATTCTCACAAACACGAAACTTGCATCCTATGTCAGGGATGGTGAGGAGGTATACCTGGATGGGGAAACAGGAGTTCTTATTTTGTGACAGCAAGTTGTGAACTGGGACCACGATATATATAAATACAATTTTGATCTATCGCTCACACACTGAAAATCGGTGAGAATTCTATGAACGATGGAGATTTTATCAGAGTCAACTTCCAGATGTACGTTGGCGAAGACAAGAAACTTGTGTCAACAAATGATGAGAAACTGGCACGGGAGAATGGCATCTATGATGAACACGTGAAATATAAGGATACGGTGTTCGTTGTTGGGTCCCAGGACCTTTTCAAGGAGATAAATGAATCATTCAAGAAGGCTGAGGTAGGCCAGGAATATGAGGTGTTTATAAAGCCTGAAAATGCATATGGGGTCCGCGACCCGAAGAATATAAAGATCCACACGGTGAGGGAATTCCAGCGGCAGAAGATAGATCCAGTACCTGGGCAAGAGGTAAGTATAGCAGGAAAGAGGGGACGGGTTATATCTGTCAGCCCAGGCAGGGTTGTGGTAGACTACAATCATCAGTGGGCTGGGAAGGCAGTGCTTTACAAATACAAGGTAATTGGTGTTGTGGCTTCAGATGAAGATAAGGTTCGTGCCCTCATTGATTACAATTACCATCTTGATTCTTCAAAATTCCAGGTTTCAGTTAATAATGACACGATAGAGGTCGTTATTCCGGAGGAATCCAAATTCGATGCTCTCTGGATTGACGCTAAATTCAGGATAGTTGGCGATTTGAGAAAATACCTGCCCAATAGGCAGATAAGAATCGTTGAAAACTATCTTCCCGAGGAGAAGAAACAGGAAGGGCAAACTGAAGAAAAAGCATCTGCAGGTTCCGAAGCGGAGCCAGAAAAGAAAGAGGCTGAGGTTGAACAGGAGAAGCCACAGTAAGCCTTACGCTGAAAACAGAGAGAGCCTAATTGCTGAGCTCTCCAGAAAGATGGAAGAGATATCTGCTAGAGTATCTGTAGTTTTGGTGCAGCCAAAGTATCAGGGGAACATAGGTGCAGTTGCCAGATCAATGGAAAACTTTGGCTTGGCATCTCTACGCATCGTTGGGATTGAAGGGATAGATGACGAAGCCTATGCCAGATCCATGAACGGCAGGAAAATACTAGAGAATGCTCGTTTTTTCAAAGAATTTTCCGAAGCTGTTAGCGACTTCCAGGTTATTGCTGGAACTTCGAGCACTTACACATACGACGATAGAAAGGTTCTCAGGCTTCCATTGACACCGCAGGAATTCTGGGAGACCTACCTTCACCGGCCCGGTAAAATTGCACTTGTGTTTGGGAGGGAAGATGACGGCCTCAGGAACAATGAAATTGAAATGTGCAACGCATTTGTAACAATCCCTGCAAATCCAAAATATCCAGTTCTCAACCTTTCCCATGCGGTTGCCATTATACTTTACGAACTTTTCAAGACCATACCAGGATATGCTCCGAAGGTAAGGGAACCGATTAGCCCCACAAATTTCAAGATCCTTATGGAGGCTTTTGGAAAATTGATTGAAGCGTCTGGTTACCCTGAGCATAAAAGATCGAAGGCTTTGCTTTCAGTCAAACGCATTCTTTCCAGATCAGGACTGAGCGAAACGGAATTCTTCAAATTGATGGGTATCATAAAATATGCTGGCAAATTGAATCATCTTGATCTAGGCGAAATTGATTCCGAAAACCTTTATTAAGAATTCTCCATTACGTGCAGTTACCGATATATATGTCCATCAGGCACGATCATAAGGAAAATCCTCAATTGAAGAAAACGGTTGATGAACTACTCAGAATATCACGTGAAA
>JAVZLI010000070.1:0-5770 GCA_038883835.1 Thermoplasmataceae archaeon | reverse complement strand
AGGAGAAGTTTCTCTTCAATAAACATAGTTTTATTCGCCACAGTGCTTATGATATGGCTTTACCTGTACGCCCTTAATAGGTATAGCCTACGGTATGTATTTGACACACTATATTATCCAGTAATGCTGGAGGAGTTTAACTTTCGCCTCGTGATACTGAATGTCCTGGGCAAAATACTAGGCTTTCAGAGGGCTATAATTGTCCAGGCCGTATTATTTTCTGTTTTTTACCTTTCAGTTCTCTACTACGCACCCCTTGGATATCCTGGAATATACTTCTATCTTTTCCCCCTTGACAACTTCATGATGTGGATCATATATGGAGCCCTGTATACCATAAAGAAGAGTGTACTGTTGCCAATATCATTGCATCTTTCACTTTATGTAATGGATGTATTCATACCACCGTCACTGGCCTGGTTGCCGTACACGCTTTCTCCAGTTTGAAGGATCATTCTTCTTACATTATCTGGTACAGGTACAGGCTGCCGGTTGGCATCTACCCATACCGCCACCGTTTTTCCGGCAGCAAACAGTTCACCATCTTCTCCTACTATACGGTGATTAAACTTTATACTGCTATTTCCTACTCCGTCAACTGTAGTTTCCACAAAAATAGTGTCATGGAGATGTATTGGCTTTTTAAAATCCACCTCGGCATGTACAATAACGAAGGAAATGTCTGATATATCTAATGACCCAAGAGCACGGCGCAGGTAGTCAATCCTGCCTAGCTCAAAGTAGGTAAGGTAAACTGCATTGTTCACATGCCCAAGCGTATCGAGATCGCCATATCTAACCTGCAACCTTACCTTGCTATTCACCATATGTTTCCTTCACAAATGCCGAAATTTCCCTAAGGGCCTGGTGCATTCCGTTTTCACATATAGATCCCCTCATAGTGGCCTTTAGAATCGACCCTGCGATATGATCATGAAACTTGAGCGCGTTTATGTAAGCAACATTTTCTTCTGTTCGCCTTGAAATTATGAGGGTTGGGCACTCAATTTTGGGAAAAGCTGGAAGAAGATCACGGGAGTATTCTGGCTCGACGAATATAATACTGTCAACTCTTGAAAAGGAATCCAACAGTGAAGGCAGAAACAGGGAAGCACCCTCAAAGAGAACAACGGTGCCATCCATTGGATCCACCCCTTTTGGCCCATTCCTTTGAATGTCGTATTGGGCTATCCGTATGCTAGATCCAAAAATCAAGGCAGCCTCCTTGATAATTGAATCTCTGCATTCGTCGCTCATGCGATTGAAAACCAAAATCATCTTCATGTCTCAGGCAAGGTTCTTTTCCATGTTTTCAAATATTTGCTTGATCAATTTTTGGGCTTCGTGGTTCATGACTCTTTGGCCCAGCGAGGCTATTTTGCCTCCAACATTGGCTATAGCCTTCCAGTTAAGGGTTGTCTTGCCATCGGATTCTGTCAGATCCATTGTAGCTTCCAGGCCTATGGTCCCACCCATGCCTGTTCCATTTCCAACTATCTTGGCATGCTTGCCCTCATCTTTCTCCACGAGGTTGATCTTCATGGTCATGTCACCCTTAATGAAGGCAACTCCAACTCTCACCACAAGTGTGTAGCTTTCTGGGCTTTCAACGTTTAACTGTTTAACACCCGGAATACAAGAACTGAGGCTATTTGGCTCAACTAGGAACCTGTACACGTCAACAGCGGGCTTAGCTATTTGAAACGAACCTGAAAAATCCATAACCATTCACCCTGTAATGTATAGAGGAAATGGATATATTATTTCTGGAAAAATGTCAGGGAATTCTATCATGTTCGCGTGGATTTATTATAATATCAAGTAATCAGCAGATGAAGTGAACCCTAGGGAATCTTCTCTGGACCTATATGCCCTGGTCAACAAATTCAGGGAAAGGGTTGTTGGCGCCTATGTTAAGAAAGTGTATGATCTGGGAAACGACACAATAGCCCTACAGCTGCACGGCCAAAAAGAGAAGCTTGACATGGTAATATCGAAGAAATTAGGCATATATTTTGGCGAAGAGGAAAAGCCGCTGGAGGCATCGCCATTTGCGATGATGCTGAGAAAGATGCTTTCAGAGAGAAGGATTACGGGTTTGGATCAGATAAATTTTGACAGAGTGGTGAAATTATCCTTCGGAAATGGGCAGGAGCTAATACTTGAACTATTCAGGGAAGGCAACATAATCATCACAAGCCAAGGGATTATAGATTTTGCAAGCAATCCCAGAGAATGGAGAAATCGCAAGATCTTGAAGGGTGAACAATATATAGCGCCATCCACCGTTGATCCACTAACTCTTTCCGATGAGGATTTTCTGGCAATTATCAAAGCGAGCAGAGGTTCCCCTGTTCAGACACTTGCTACTAGAATGAACATGGGCGGGGAGATGGCGGAGGAGCTGATTCAACGCGCGAATCTCAAGGATGCGTCGAGTTCAGATTTTGATCTCGAAATGGTAACCGCGGTAAGACGGGCCATGGAATCCGTGTTGGCCGAATCAAGGCTTGGGCAGGGCTATTACTATATGTCGCATGATTACCTCTCCCCCGCCAAATTCGTATCATTTGGTGAAGAACCATCTTCTGTATATACGGATTTCAACGAGGGCGTCAGGGCCTATATTCATAGCCACCCCAATGTGGAAGAAATTCAGGACCAAAACGCAAGGAAGATATCGTCAATAAAAGAGTCAATAGCAGAATTCGAAAAACGAGAGAGCGAAAACAGGCAGAAAGGAATGTTCATATCAGAAAATTTCAGGACTTTGGAAAAGATACTGAATGCAGCTCGTACTGGATCGCTTCAGAAGTCTCTTCCTACAATGTTTGGAACAATAGAAATCCAGTCATTCGATCCTGTGAAAAAGTCCCTATATGTCCAATCGAATGGGCTTATTCTGGAACTTCCTATACAGGAGACCCTGGGTAGCATCATGAATAGGTATTTTTCCCTGGGGAAAGAATTCAGGGCAAAAATATCAGGGGCTATTAATACGATTGCTGAGCTTGAGTCAAGAAAGGTCGCCGCAAAGCAGGAATCGAGGAAGGTGCACCGGAGAAAGGAGTGGTTTGAGAGCTATAGGTGGTTCTTTACCAGCGAGAATTTTCTTGTCATAGCAGGAAGGGATGCCAAAAGCAATGAGAAAATAGTGAAGAAGCATCTAGGTCCCAGAGATTATTACATTCATGCAGATATTTACGGTGCCCCGAGCACAATACTCAAATCGTCAGATAATAGGGCACCAACAGAAACATCATTCAAAGAAGCGTGCCAGTTCGCTGTATCCTTCTCCAGGGCCTGGTCAGCCGGTATGACATCAGGTTCAGCCTACTGGGTTTTGCCCTCTCAGGTGAGCAAGACCCCTGAGTCAGGCGAATTTGTTTCAACAGGATCATGGATTGTGAGGGGAAAGAGGAATTACATCTTTAACCTGGAACTTGTTCTTGAAATAGAAATGTTTGATTTGAAAGGAATCTCGGTACCCATGGTCCATCCCCCATTTATGAAAGATTCGCCGGCTGGTGCAAAGAAGGTTACTCTGAGGCCAGGGGAGATGAGAAGAGACGCCGTTGCAGCTAGGGTTGCAGAAATCCTCAACGTTGCGAAGGAAGAGATCGAACCGCTGCTCCCTCCAGGTGGTTCAAATCTCATTGAGCAGCCTTAGGCTTCTGAAGAGGATCATTGTCGTAGAAGCCTCTTCAATTCCTCGATAAGGGATACGTCAGTAGGATCGACCCCCCTAAGAAGAGCAAGTTCATATGATATGTAGTCTCCTACGTGTATGGCATAAAAGATCCTCTGTAGTGTCGTATCCCCAATCAAGTCAATTATCCTAAAGTTCTGACCAGTAATTCTCTGGGTTGCTTGCATTCTCCTCTCTATCCTTTTATCGTCTGGCCTTATTGCAATGAAGTACAGTTTGTCCAATGAGTAAGATAACTTGAGCGGCATGGTCTCGTTGTGATTCAGTTCCGGGAAATCGCTGTTCATAGCCATGATCTTAGAGTTCTCATTGAATTGTGTCCTCCATCTATATCCAACCGCTGAGAAGGGATTTGAGGACATTATTACAGGAAACCGGTTCCCATTGTAGATTTCATTAGCAATCGATCTCTCAACCTGGTGATTGTCATCCAGTTCTTTCAGGATCGATTCAGTTTTATCAATGTCTTCCTTAGAGGGTTGAAAGAATGCATTATACAATGGCATGAACATATAGCCTATCGCACTTCGCGGCTGCAAGCCAGGTGGCACTCGCACTACATAACAATCCTTATCCGCCAGGGACCCACCAGATGTTATTGCAACCATTTGTGCTTTGTTCTTTTCAGCTTTCTCAAATGCTGATAATGTTTCCTCTGTGTTGCCAGAGTAGCTAATTGCAATAAAAAGCGTCTGGCTGTCTACAAAGCTTGGGATCTCATATCCGCTGACAACAGTGACTGGAACTTTGTTGTAAATTTCAGCAAAAATCTTTCCGACTATCCCTGAACCTCCCATGCCGGCGATTACTATGTTTTTAAAGCCTGCAGTGATATCAATTCTTTGGGGAAACTTTATCTGTTGGCTTAGTGTCTTAAGTTCTGACAGAAATTTCATCGTCTTTCATTTTTCACTGGTATAATACAATTCCGCAGATTTCCAACTCAGGATTGTGGATGGCGAATGCGCTTTCTGTTACTAAGGCTCTCCTTTTCAGAATGGTTTCATGACAACCAGGTAGCCCCAAATGGATGTAACAGCTAGAGACACTCCAATAATGATCTTGATTTTGGTTTCTAAGCTCATCACGCTGTTATTAATCTGGTTTATTTAAATTAAACTCCGAAGAAACTTGAAGCCCTATTGCTGAAAAGAGAGGAACTTGCCAACTACCTTGTTTCCGCTGCCAGCATCCCAAAATAACCCTCAATGTAATGGTATTTAAGTTTCAGCTGAAGGCCAAGACGTGAAATAACACCCTTGAGAAATAGCAATCCCCAATAACTATCCGGCTTAGCTTGCTCTATAATAGAATCATCAATATCTTCAATGCCAGCTAAATCACCACGCCTGACCATTGCCTCAATGGCGTTTTCGTATTTCTCTGCCATAGGTGAATATCCATAAGGACCTGACGCAGAGTGCGTGTGGGCCTGATCCGCACTGACAATGACAAGTACGCGTTTATTGTAATGAAAGGCAACCTCTGCAAATGACCTTCCTGCTTCTATTAGCGAAGCACGGCTTTCGAGCCTTGATTGCCCGATACAAACTAAGTTTCTGTGTGCAGTAAAGGAAAGGGGTATTATTGTCCCGAAATCCAGTGGAAAAGTCGATAGAAAGCCAGATGAAGTTGCGAATCCCACTTCTTCGAAAATGGGGTTACTTTCAGCCACAAGTTTTGCAAGTTCCCTTTCTGTCTTGAAGGCTCCACTTAGGGTCTCAGAGCCAATGGTCAGGCGCCCCTCCAGGTTTTCTGTGTTTATTACAGGAAGGTGCCTCTTGAGCCTCAAGCCGTGTGGAGACATTATGGCTATCACATCGTAGTCCAGGCCAAGGAACATTTCCTTGATATGTTCAGACATGATTATGCTGCCCTGGCTGGGATGGGATATTAATTCATCACCGTGCGGAATAATAAGCACTTTTTGTACCGTCATTACTGGCAGTGTATTCTTGGTAGGTATATTATCCTTATACGAAAATTAATTTTCTCTTAGGGAAGGATTCCTTGTGCTTTCCCCTACGCCTGTGCTTTTCTCTGGATGCATTGTAAAAGTAA
>JAVZLI010000069.1:0-5771 GCA_038883835.1 Thermoplasmataceae archaeon | reverse complement strand
TCGCCAATTGTTTTACCCCTTTAAGTTGGCGCAGATAAAAATTAGGGAAAATATTGAAAATATCTATAAGGTGAGAACCCTGATGATTATCTCATTCGTTCTCACATTCCTGCTCGAAAACCATTATATCAAGTTCCTTGAATTCCCTGGATTGACGGCTAAATTCAATGCATTCTTCGCAAACGGAAGCCTTCTGAGCCTCTATGGTACACTGATTGGTTTGCTGCTTACAGCATACTCCCTCATTGTGACGATAATACCCCTATTCTCTGCAGATAGCCTCCAAAAGCCAATTTTCAGCCAGATAAACAGCCTCTTCGTCTTCACCATACTTGACGGCATACTTTTACTGATCATTTTCTTCGCTTCAGGCCTGATACCAGACAGCAGCTCATTTTTTTTCTTGGATGCTGAGATATTCTTTTTCCTGTGTTTCCTGATAGGATTGATTTTTTGTGTTCTTACACTGTCTGATCTTTTCAGAATTGTGCGCAGAAGAGGAGTAAGAAAATGATCTTAATGCCGTTTTATAAAACTTCAAAAAGCTGCAAAACCTCGGGATGTGAATCTTCCGAGGTTCAAGGCCGGAATGAATTCTCGGTGGTTAAATACTCCGGCACTTCAACATGTTCAGGCTCCCAGTCCTGAAGTGTCCCGGCATTGTACTCGCCATAGGCCGACAGATCGAGAAGCCCATGTCCGCAATTATTGAATATGATTGTCTTTTGTTCCCCTGTTTTTTTGCATCTCAGTGCCTCATCAATGGCGTACCTTAACCCGTGGGCAGATTCCGGCGCTGTGATTATTCCTTCAGTCTGGGCAAATATTCTGGCAGCCTCAAACACCTTGTTTTGCGTATAGGCTACTGAACGCACCAGGCCCTTGTTTATGAGCAGAGAAAGGCTCGGAGCTTTTCCATGATACCGCAGCCCGCCTGCATGTATAGGGGGGTTGGCGAACTTGTGGCCTACTGTGTACATCTTCACAAGGGGTGTGAGTTCAGAGGTGTCCGCGTAGTCATACGTATATCGGCCCTTTGTGGTTGATGGCACAGCAGCTGACTCCACTGCTACAAATTCCGTGTATTTCTCCCCCCTTATCTGATCCTTGAGAATCGGGTAGATGAAGCCTGAGTAGTTTGATCCACCACCTATTGCGCCACACATAACATCGGGCTTGAGATCCAAAAGCTCCAGTTGCTTTTGAACCTCCAGGCCAATCACTGTCTGGTGAGCAAGAGCGTAATTGAACGACGATGCAAGCAGGTATTTTGCATCTGTTCGCTGGAGAACTGTTTCAACCGCTTCGCTAATGGCTATGCCTAGCGAACCTGGATGCTCTGGGTTTTCATTCAGCAGTGCCCTGCCTACATTTGTTTCATTGCTTGGGGATTCGAGCACCCTTGAACCGTATGTTTCCATCATTATCTTTCTTCCTGGCTTCTGTCTGGCACTGACCCTAACCATGTAAATAAGAGATGGGAGATTAAAGAACGAACAGGCCATTGACAGAGCAGATCCCCACTGGCCAGCCCCGGTTTCCGAGACAGCAAGCTGAACACCTTCTTTCATCGCGTAAAATGATTGGGGGATAGCGGTGTTGGGTTTCATGCTTCCAACCGGAGAGACGTGTTCGGCCTTGAAAAATATCTTGGCGGGTGTCTTGAGAAACCTTTCCAGCCTTCGGGCCCTTATCAATGGAGTTGGCCTTGGAAGCCTCCTGTATGCATCCAAGACTTCTTCCGGTATGTTGAAGAATCTCTCCTCTGAGAACTGCTGCCTGACTATCTCCTTGGGAAAGAGTTGTTCCATTTCAGATCTCTTTACTGGCTCCATTGTATGTGGATTGAGCATTGGCGGAAGCCTTTCCGGAAGATCAGGGACAATATTATACCACCTTTTTGGAAGTTCATCTGGGCTAAGAGTTACCCCATATTCCCTATCACAAAATCCATTGGCTGTCATTTCATTATCATTGGTGATAATGAAAATACATTAATGTATTTTTCTATACGTACACTTTGTTGTACAACACGGATCTGGATTTATTTGCCATTGAATTTAAGTTTATTATGCCAGATTTTGCCTCCAACAATTGTCAGGAGGCTTTGTGGCTCCTTGAATTCAGATCGCCTGAAACTGTACGCATAATCTTCTGGAAACACGGCAAGATCTGCCATATATCCCTCCACTATTCGCCCCAGCATACCCTCCATTCCTAGGATATACGCCCCCTCAGCAGTATAACTATTGATTGCCTCTTCCATTCCGATCCTCTGGATCCTGTGGGGTGCATTAACAGCGTGATATATTCCGTAGGATGGCGAAAATGGCATGCAGTCAGAGCCAAAAGCCAAATGCTTGCCCATATCAAGAATGGCGCGAAAAGGATTGTTGTTCTGCCACCATGGAGAACCTAGGCGTTCCTGATAGAGACCGCCAGCATATGACCATTGCAGGAAATTTGGCTGTGCAGAGATTACAAGATTCTGCCCGGTTCTCGAGATGATCTCATGGTCAACAAGCTCAAAATGTTCTATTGAATCTCTTATTTTTCCAGTTGTGGTTGAGAGAACCCTTGTACCAACGTCACAAGCAACATCGCCAATAGCATGTGCTGCCACTGGAAGGCCTTCCTGGTGGATGCTCTTCACAAAGGCACCGAATTTTACTGAATCCATTTTCAGGTTCTCCCGTGGCCAGCCCTTGTGGGCAGCAGTTCCAGCACCTATGGAACCGTCAAGAAAACATTTAATTCCCCATTCAGTGCTGGAGAATTCTCTTCCTGGTGTGTAATCCCTGTCATAAAGGCATCTGTAAAAACGGATTCTTGTTTTCATGGATGAGATGAGACTCATAGTCTTCAGGTCCTCCATGTCCCGCACCGTCGTGACTCCAGAGGCAAGAGCAATATCTTCACTCTTGTTGATGGCTTTGCGAATTTCATCCTCATCTGGCTCTACAAGCTTATCAATGAGCCTCAGGTCCTCTTCCTTCAGTACTCCATCGCGTAAGTCAGTCCTGCCTATCGACGACAGAACCTTTGAATTCACAGTTGCCATGTGGCCATCCCTTCTGAAAAGAACTACCGGCTGCTGGACGAAGTCTATGTCATCCTTTGTTATGTACACATGATCCGGCCAGAAAGATTCATCCCATCCATAGCCAATGACGATGCCGTTTCTTTTCTTGCTTGCATAAACTCGCAGAGCTTCAATAACGTCCTCTTTCGATCTTGCATTATCAAGCTTAAGGCGCACCTCCTCAAGGCCAAGCCTAAGCATGTGAGTGTGAGAATCTATGAATCCCGGCACAACGGTTTTTCCTCCAAGATCGATAGTCTTCTTGCTTTGAATCTCAACCTTTGAGCCTACGTACACAATTCTGTCCCTCTTTATTCCGATAGTGTCGCTATCGTCGGGTACTCCGAGGATTTTGCAATTCTGCAATAGAAGATCAAGAGGCATTTGCAACACTTCCATTCACAGTAAAGTCAGCGGGAGTTGAAATTTTTCTTCTTGCCAATAGCATGATGATAAATGAAAAAAGACCCCAGAATATCAGGACCGGTTTCGAAAGGTAACCAGGGATCCATGTCCCTAAAATAGGGCATAAATACACCAAGATGAGGACAATTGCTGCTGGAACAAGAATATCAACTGCAAACAACCGCAGTGTGAGGTTGCTCATCTGGCTACCGCCATCCATGCTGGCAATTGTCATCTGTTGTTGATCGCATGTTTCTATGTGCCTTATGGAGTGATAAATCATATTTGTCCGAATTTCGTATTTTTTTGCCGATATCCATATTACATAATGGGTCAAATATTTAAAAAAATTGGGTCATCAGGCTTTCATGTGGGTTAATTATGGCGTTTGCCATCCCATGCCGCCTTCCATGCGTTTTAAAGAACGTATAAGGACAAATTAAGGTTTTAAACATAATTTGACACTTTTCATTTCTATCACGAGTTTAAAAAAATTAGCTAAAACAAATTGCCCGTACGAAACTGGCAAGAACCCAAAAAATAATAAATCAGTACAACAGAGCTACCATATCTGCGCCTGGGGTTATGAGCAATAAATATAATTATTGAACACATCCCACCCAGAGAGGGCTTGTGGTCTAGCGGTTATGACATCGCTCTCACACAGCGAAGGCCGCCGGTTCAAATCCGGCCAAGCCCATTTGCAACATTCAGAGATTAACTTTCTTCTAGGTATTAATCTGCTGTTGATTTGCAAAGCCATTGTTCTTGCGATCGCTGTTACTGATTATATTTTATGCGAGTATAGAAAACACCATTACAGTGAAAGGCACTCTTTTATTGAGGTATTTCTATTTATAAAAGCGTTTTGCGTTCAAAACCTGGAACGAGTCGGCAATTCTTCTCTGCAATCATAATTGTCCACAAATGGACTACACAATCTGAACAGAGCTGTGAAGCTGCTCTTTCTGGTAAGCGTGCTGCGAAAAAGACCATTTATGGCCCCACGATATCAAGAAGACAACACCTTACATTCATGGATACACAGCTAACCATCGGTCAAGCATAACATTCCTTTAATACATTCGTGATCATATCAAGGCTGGCCTTTTTAGCCATAGTTGCGGTTAGACCTTTAATAAAACCTGTATTTATCATTTTGAATTATGTGGCCTGCGTCTGTGAACAAAAACAATTGAGTATATGCCCAGAAACAAAAAGGTAGCAAAATATAAAATTACAGAGTAGATTACCTTGCCCAGAAGAATTAATGCCTGGCCGGCTGTGGTAAGGAGGATCAATGAAAAAACGACCAAATTTATGAAGTCCCCCCTCCTATTTTCACTAATGCTGTACTGCGTTTCGAGTTCCTTAAAAAGGTCATTCTGAATGTCCATCACACGCTGCTTGAGATCCAGAATTCCCATCTTTTCCTGAGAAATCTTAAATACAGACCTAAGAGAGTAAAATCTTTCTGTATCGATAAGATTTATTTCATCGAGCCTCCTTAATAGCCTTTTATTGATTGAGAGTAGAGCATCATATTCAGATTCAAACTTGTTAGTCAGCTCCTTTTCTGAAAGGAAGTTGATCAAATTTCTGAGGATTGCGTATTGTTCCCTTAATTTCTCTACTTCCACCGAATATTCTGACTCTGCTGCTTCCACTAGGTTAACCCCTAGGTTTTTTGTAATTATTTCCTGCGCGCTGAGTCCCGTAATCTCACCGATGTTATCTTCAATTATGCTATTCGCGCGGCATATCACCAGGGAGGCGTTGTGGTTGTAAAATGCAAGTATATCCTTAACTATGCTTAGATTGTAAGAGGCGTCCTTTCCAAGTTCCCTGTTAATCTCACTTTCTGCGACTGATTTGTAATATTGATCCACTTGAAGGATTCCGTAAATAGCTGGTTCTGTTATCTGACCTATATAGGAAGGAGAAAATACAAAGGGATAAAATGTCATGGAAGATGGATCGTAAGAAACATCAAGATTATTCATTAGATCGTAAAAGAAATGCTTCAGCGATGTCCCCTCAAAATACACATTTTCAATCGTTTCTGCATTGATTAAATCTGAAAGCCTGAGACGCGTGGAAAATCTCAAAACTCCTTCGAAGGTGAGGGCACCAGAAGAATTAAAATTACCAAATATCCTAAATTCACCAGACATGTCAATAACGTGAGATAAATCCATTGAAACCTTCCCAACCATTTTCCTTGTCATGAAGCGGAAAATGCTGCGTTTGCTCAGATAATATGGGGTAAGATTGATCTCATCGG
>JAVZLI010000068.1:0-5783 GCA_038883835.1 Thermoplasmataceae archaeon | reverse complement strand
CCTTTGGTTCTAAAGAGATGGAATTCACCAGTGTCCATCTTGAGCCCAACTGCGCCGGAAACCCGGTCGCCAGACTTGAGAAGGTTAATGATATACATTTCATCTATTATGGTAACATTCTTCCTGTGGAGGATAACATCCTCAAGCGTCCTTATTATCTCAAGCCCAGTTCTGTCTCCCACGTGGCATAATCTTCTATATGTGTGCCCACCGAAGGCCCTCTGGGAGATCTTGCCCTCTGGAGTCCTGTCAAAAACAGCGCCGAATTTCTCCAGTTCATAGACTCTTTCTGGAGCCTCCTTTGCAAGAATCTCTGCCATTTTCCAGTTTGACAGGTAGACCCCTTCTTCAATAATGTCCCCGAAATGGACCTGCCAGTTATCTTTGGGATCAACGTTCCCAAGGGAAGCCGCGATGCCACCCTCTGCCATTACGGTGTGTGCTTTTCCCAGAAGTGATTTTGTAACAACAACTACGTTGAGGCCTGCGTCAGAAGCAGAGATAGCAGCTCTAAGGCCTGCACCACCGGCCCCTATTATGAGAACATCTGATTCAACTGTTTTATATGTATCGGACATCAGAATCACTCATCGAGAGTGACCGTATATCATTCCAATTCTTATAAAAGTTTAACCGAATAAACATTGAACATATATAGGAAAATATTTATATTGGAATGCAATGTTTAGTTGTCAACTGCTGGTTAACAACCAGAAGGTGATGACACATGGTAGTTAGGAGGAGGAAAGACGTGGATGATTGGAGAGATGACTGGAAAGACGACTTTGAATCCTTCTTTGAGGATTTCGGGTTTGACTTCGATAGGTTCAATGAGAGGATGAAGAGAATTTGGGATCGCCTGCTAAAGGACCCTGAAGTAAAGACCTATGGCCCCTACGTATACGGCTTCACATACAAGATCGGGCCTGACGGCAGACCTGTATTCGAGGAGTTTGGAAACGTTCCAGGCCGCTGGCCCGGGATGCAGGCGCCAATGGAAAAGGACGTTAGAGAGCCTATCACGGACCTCAATGAGGATCAGGGCAAAGTTTACATTACATACGAGCTGCCGGGAATATCCAAGGAAGACATTGACCTCAATGTTTCAGACCGCAATGTCACACTCGCCGTGAAGAACGGACCAAGGAAATATTACAAGAGCATCGACTTTGATTATGATTTGAAGGCGGATTCAGCAAAGGCAAAATTTACCAATGGCATCCTTGACGTAACCGTGGAAAAAGCCAGAAAAGACAGCCAGACAGGAAAAAGAGTGTCAATTCAGTAAGGATATGTTTGATCAGGAAACAGACTCGCTAATCGAAGCTCTCCTAAATGGTACGCGCAGAGAAATTCTTAGACGTCTGCTTCTTGATCAGTCATATGCATTCCGGATAAGCAAGATACTTGGTCTTTCACAGCAGGCAATAAATAAGCAACTTGAAATGCTTGAAAGGGCAAACCTAATTGCAATGGCCGGCTTCGTTCCAAGTAGCTCTGGCGCTCCAAGAAAAATTTACCGGCCAACAAATTTTTCAACACTCGTTGTGGATTACTCGCCAAATTTTATCGACATCCGGCGTTACAAGATTCCCTCAGATACGAAGGTTCCAGATTTCGGCAATGATGATCCGTCAACTTTGGTCGAAAGGCTCCGTTCCGTTAACGAACGTATAGATGCCATAATGAAGGAAAGAATTCAATTGATCAGTGAAAAGGACTCAATAATTGGTTCCCTACACCGAATGATCAGTGAGATGGAGGCAGATGATTTCACGAAATCTGTGCTTATTGAATTTGTAGATTCACTTGACCATGAATTAGTGAGCAGAAAGATGGGGCTTTCCAGAGACATCGTCCAGAGGATGGTGGAACTTTATTTGCATACGCAAAACCTGCAGTGATCCTAAATTTTTTCAGTGAATGCCTCAAGAAATTTTCTTTCGGTGTCGCTCAATGTTGCAGGAATGATCATGCAGGACGGTGATCCCTGTTGATTAATGGCTATGAATGATTCGATCGTGCCATACAACAGCCTTTCCCTATTTGTTGAGATACCGTTCAGGACAATCACATGGGTATCAGGCGATATTGCACCGATCCTGTGTTCCTGTTCCAGCGAAACCAATGTGTTGCAGGCATCAGAAGGGGACATCGTCTTGTTATTCGCCAGATCAAATAGAAGTAAGGTATGCATCTCATTTTCAAGATTGCGCTTGATCTTGATGAGAACACTTTTTGGCTTGAATTCTTTTGATATTGCAGGTAGCGAAACAACTGGCCCAAACCTATAAATGTACAGGCCTGTGAGTGCTGGCCCCCTGGTCAAGATTGAGGCATTCTCATAGAACTCTATCCCAACGCCAGCCTGCATGGCATCAAACCTTAGCTGCGAATGTGTGGTTGCAATCAACGGATCACCGGTAACAAGGATGCATACATCCTGAATTCTACCAAGGGAAATTATACGAGAAGGATTCTCAAGGGATTCTCGATCAAGCCGCGTAAGGGGTTTTCCTATTTTTTTTGAGATTTCCTCAACCCTGTCCATGTCTATGACAGAGGTATAGCTCTCCAAAAACACCATCTTGCACCTTGAAATTATGTTGATCTCGTCAATTGTCATGCTACCGTATCCACGAAGGCCTATGCCAAGTACGTATATCATATTCTATTACGGTAATATCAATTGCCGCTCTTATTATCTTGTTTAAACAGGCAATGCACATCCCACCGTCTACTGGGCAGCCATCCATTAGGAATTGTCCCTCGGCAACAGCAAGATAATGTGCTTAGCATTCGGTAAAAATATGAATATTTGTGATTGTGGCTTCACAATTGATCTAAGCGTCGCTACCGGACGCATTTAGCGACATTTGTAAGAGCGAAGTTTGGCCCATTTGCCAGAAATCCATGTTTATTGCACACGGGATTTAATTTTCCTATATCCACAGGAACACCCGCACATAGGCCAGCATAATCTGCTGTACCGGCGCCTTTAGCATATCATTAATAGCGTACGTTTTTCAAAACCACCTACATAGGAAAAATTCCGAACATAGATACGAACATGTTTGCAACTAGGGGCGTCACTTGTTCGTGTGCTCATGCCTGATCGCAATTATCGCATGCCTTGGCATTTCGTTCAACCTAGAGAGTTGGGGCTCCAGATTACATCTTGTGGAAATCAGAAATTTGTTCCATTCTCAGCTTCAGACTGCATTTTTAAGGCACCTGCAGCGTCAATGCTCTACTTTCGTTTTCCCTATTGCCCATTGTAACTTTGTGCTATGCTTATTTCAGCATTTAACTTGACGAAGAATCCGGATAAAGTATCCAAGAAAAGTATATTGTAAGCCAGTAGTACAAAGTTTTGTGCAAGTATATTAAACGGTGCGGGTAATTTTACTTTCAATGTGTACATTCTTCGCATCTTCAATTCCTAAGTAGCCTGGCATCCCGCCTTTGGAAGTAAGGTAAAGGTATCGGTCCAGTTGGAAAAAGCGTTTTGGTGTGAGAAGCTTGTCCTTAGGGATTAGAAAAGCTTTAAGCTTAGCCTTTCCCGTAAAAAAATGGTTTTCGGGCCAATTATTTCCTCACGCCAAGAATTTCAAGGTGATATGGCCCAGATTATTGGATAGTCCGACGAGATACTAAGATCTCCTTTCCGGAATTGTGTCAAAGGGCTAATTTACAGCTTCCATAATCAATTGCTAATTGGGGTTCTTTCTGAAGCGATCAAATGTTGAGGCGCCATGGGAAACCAGGCACTGAAGTGTGGCGATTTTGGCGATGAAGCTACTATGTCGTACGCACAAATATTGCGTTAGTCCTGGTTAGAATATGTTGGCCCAGATTGCCCAGCTTATCGGTGAATCAGTTCATTATTGTGATGGGCCATAATGGATTTGCCTGAGGCTATTTGTATATGTAGAGCAAAGTTTGTTGTATCTTTCCTTATATTTCGTCCATGTATCCAAATATTCAGAACCTACGCTCCCTACAACCTTCGCAGGAACTCCTACCGCAACAGATCGATCCGGTATGGTATCCCTGTTCTTTACCACGGCACCTTCGCCAACTGCTGCCCATTCACCCACTACAGCAAAGTCTGACACAATAGCACCCATACCGATTACAGCCCAATCCTTGACCGTGCCTGTATGAACTATACACGAATGCCCGAGCGTCACGTGTTCCCCTATCAGCGTTGCTTCGCCAGGCCTTGCATGTATGACAACATTGTCTTCGACAGCCGAATAGGACCCTATTCTTATTGTCCCGTAGTCACCCCTAACTACGCTGCCTGGCCCCAACCAAACATTATCGCCAATAGTAACATCTCCGATAATGGTTGTTGTTGAATCAACATAACAACCCTTCCCAAGCCTAGGTGTCCTGCCGTCTATGGAATATATTGCCATGTTTCGCAGAATTGGAGGATTGGTCATTAATATTCGCCTTCATTTGCAGATGGAGCACTGCAATTCATCTGAATTATGCCTTAAGAATCAAAGCCCTTCAGCGATCCTCATTATGCCTTCTCGATCGTATGAAAAATCAACAAGCGGATGCTGAATGGCAACCGATGCTACGTGAGAGGCTATTTTAAGGGATTTTACAAGGTCAAAGTTCTCATGGATTCCGAGATAGAGGCCCGCCCTGAAGGCATCTCCTGCCCCTATGGTATCATAAACATTCGCGGCAGGGACAGGTGGAATATGATGTTCACCATTGGAATCGTGGAGAACCACACCCTTTCCGCCTCGCGTAAGAATCAATGGTTTGCAGAATTCCTCAGGCGGAGCTCCAAGGATCCTGGTGGATATTGAGTATTCGTTCTCGTTAAACATGCACAGTTGGGATTTCTCAAGAAAATACTCTAAATCACTTCTTGAATAACGGTAGGCGATCTCCTGCCCAGGATCGAAGACAAGATTTTCGTACTCCACATTCTCAGCGGCCCATCTCAGATCTTCGGGAAGGCCTGTGCCTAGATGCAGATACCTGTGCTCAGAGTTGCCTATTACCCGTTTAAGATATGGCGAAGCCATGGGCCCCTGGTAGACAAAATATACCTGATCCCGGGAGTCAGAAACAGTATAGCACAATGGACCCCTGCCGGATTCCACCACCTCAACGCCACTTATGTCAACGCCACGCCTGCTTAGAAGGCTGAGGTATTCTCTATGCGTTGATCTAGAGACGGAACTGTATATCCTAAATGGATATCCAAGCCTGGATGCCACAAGCGCAAAATTTCCTGCTGTGCCTCCGAAATTTTCCCTTATCTCCCGCACTGAAGTTGAACCCGACCTCGGAATTTCATCCGTCCTGAGGACAATATCAATATTTATATGCCCTATGAACCCCAGGAAAACCGAATCTCCCATCCTGTTGCTAAAGTTCAAGTGATATATAAGTCATTCTCGGAAAAATCAATCCATCAAGTTCAGGATCATCGTTAGGGATGGCCTCATCCGACTTCGTTATACTGTTCTGGAACTTCCTCTCAAAAATTTCAAGAAAGTCATGCCTGTCTGTCACGACAACAGCTATCCTTGATGAGGTGCTAATACCACAAGCTTCCAAAGCTTCCGAGATCTGCAACTTCCCAGATAGAAGTATAATGAAGACGGATTCTGGTTTCTTGTATCTTCCCGATCTACCTGTGATCGCCAATGACCTCCTATATGCCTCAGCGATCTGAAGCTTTGTCAATGCACAGCCCCGATCCATCACCACAAAAAAAAGGTCTTTCAACTCCGCGAGAAAGACCCTCA
>JAVZLI010000067.1:0-5849 GCA_038883835.1 Thermoplasmataceae archaeon | reverse complement strand
TCAAGGAATGCGACGAGGCTGGTGCTGACAGATATCATCTCGATGTAATGGATGGCCATTTCGTACCCAATCTGACAATGGGGCCTGATCTTGTCAGGGCGGTCAGGAAATGCACCCAAAAACCTCTTGAAGCACACCTCATGGTAGAAAGACCTGATAAATTTGTCAAGCGATTCGCAGAAGAAGGTACGGACATATTCCTGATACATCAGGAAAATGTGATAGACCTGTCGGGATTGCTTAGCCAGATACAGAGAATGGGGCTGATTTCAGGGCTTGTTATAAATCCTGAAACGAAGCCTGAAAATGTCATACCATATCTCGACAGGATCGACCTGATACTGGTTATGTCGGTGCACCCTGGATTCTCTGGGCAGAAATTCATAGATAGCACCCCTCAAAAAATCAGGGACCTTATCACAATACTTGAAGAAAATTCTGCAAAAATCCCCATTGAGGTGGATGGTGGAATAAATGATGAGACCGGGAAGGTTGCACTGTCGGCAGGGGCCTCCATACTTGTTTCTGCATCATATATATTTTCTGGCAAAATAAGGGAAAGGATAGAAAAGCTCAGGAGTCTGAAACCCGAATGAAAATCCTTCCGTCGTGAAGCTCTTCGTATCGGGATAAGGCCTCTATTATACTATCTAATTCATATACTTTGTCTACCCTAACTTTGAAATTCCCCTTGCCTGCCATATCAAGGATTTCAGCCATTTCCTTGGCTGTACCCCCAGTAGACCCCATTATTGCCTGCTCGTTTGAGTATATTCTGGAAATGTCTATTTTTCCTTCCCTCCCGGTCAAAGTGCCAAAGGTTACCAACCTCCCGCCTTTGCCAATTCTTGAGAGAGAATCGTCCCAGAACTGTGATCCGAGAGAATTAAGAACAACGTCAAATCTCTTTCCTTCAGGAATTTCTGAGGCTGTGGAAAATACTTCCTGGCACCCAT
Organism: Thermoplasmataceae archaeon; assembly: GCA_038883835.1. GTDB lineage: Archaea > Thermoplasmatota > Thermoplasmata > Thermoplasmatales > Thermoplasmataceae > UBA447. The sequence continues at coordinate 4,893 of JAVZLI010000067.1, read as the reverse complement.
ATTCTTTTATCCATGCTTTGCGGGATATTCCGTATACCTTCATTCCCATTCTGTGAGCAATCTGCGATGCAAAAAGTCCAGTGTTTCCAGAAGCTCCGTAAATAAGAATCTCTTCACCCTTCTTTCCCCCGGCCATGTTCAGGGAATGAAGAGCTGTAAGGCCCGCTATTGGAAGGCTAACGGCAACCTCATCTGTCACGTTTGGCGGAATTCTTAGGAGATTCTTTTCCGGAACCAAGGCTTCCTCAGCATAAAAGCCATTGGTCACAACACCTAAAATGCCGCCTGTATCGCAAAGTTCCTCTCTTCCCTCAGAACAGTATTTGCAAGTGCCATCAAACCTCCTGTTGTATATGACGACCCGGTCCCCCTTCTTAATTTTCTTTCCGTTTTCCTGAGCTATTCCTATGGCTTCAGACCCCGGGATATGTGGGATCGGCGTAAGGTTGTAGATTATCTTGCCATTTATTAAATTGTAGTCCAGCGGGTTCAGTGCTGCCAGAGTTATTCTCACCCTTATCCCAGACTCCATCCCCGAAGGAGAACCGACACTGGTGACTGACAGATGTTCCTTTCCAAAACTTGGACCAACTACAACCGCTTTCATGATTGTGAATGCACAGTTTCTATTTATTCACTATTGTTGGCATTAGAATGTGTATTCAAAAGCATAGCATAACTTACCAGCATGCCCAAAGGATAAATAGAGCCTAAAGTTTCTTTACGCGTTGAAAGACGGCACAGACGTAACGAGATTTGTTTCCACAATGCTCGGGGAAAGGAAAAGCCCATTCACCGTCAAACAGTATGCCTTCTTCGCAAAGATGTTCATTTCTTTTAAGGGTGGGGATCTAACCAATATATCGGAACGTGATGTGGAGAAGTTCAAACAGTTCCTTGCCATTAACAAAAAGTATTCTAAGGCATCCCAGTATCTTGCAATACTCGCTGTGAAGCATTTTCTCAAAATTATGAAGTACAATGTGCCAGGCAATCTTCGCCCTCCAAGGAGATCAAGGCATATCCCTGTTTACCTGTCGGAACGGGAAGCCTCTGACATGATTGCCGCTTCGGCAGATGACCCAAGGGATGCTGCGATTGTAACTCTTCTTGCTACCACTGGGATTCGTGTCGGGGAACTTTGCAACCTCAGAATACAGGACATAGATCTCCAAGAGAGGATATTGCTTGTAAAATCCGGGAAAGGTGACAAGGACAGGATAGTCCCCATGTCTGATGACTGTGTTGCAGTGGTAGAGAAATACATAACAGATTATCGCAAACCAGAAAGTGGGGAATTTCTCTTTCCTGACAGAAACGGCAATGGCCATATGGACACCTCGAGCGTCGAGAGAAGGATAAGGGCAGTCGCCAAAAAGGCAGGACTTGGGAAGAAGATCACGCCACATGTGTTGAGACACACATTTGCTACCGCTGTTCTCAAAAACGGTGGAGATATAAGGTTCATACAGCAGATACTTGGGCATGCCAGCATCTCTACCACTGAGATTTATACGCACATCGACAGAGGAATGCTCAGAGATATGTACGACAGGCATAAGCCCAGATATGATTTGAAGAATGACCCTGTCAGTGTTTCCTCTGGATCAAATAATCCGCAAACCAGGAAAGAAAGTTTTTGATCCTTCTGTCTCCTTCTAAGGACTCAAGGTACTCCTTGGATTTAGCATTGAGTTTTTCTATAAGGCTAATTGAATAGTCCAGCGATCCTGAATTTTCCACAATTTTCCTGAATCTAATGAAATCCCCATCGCCAATGTCCGGCCGTCCAAGGGTATTGAGGAGAAAATCAGCATCTCCTTTGCTGGACAGTTCAACAGCCTTTAACACAAGAAGTGTTTTTTTACCTTCAATGACGTCACTTTTAATTGATTTTCCTGTTTCGGCCTCGTTGCCAAATAATCCAAGGATATCGTCATGCAACTGGAATGCTATGCCAGTCAGAAGCCCATAGTAGCTTAGCGGCCTTAGGTTAAATTTGGTTTCGCTCAGGTGAGCCCCCATCATCAAGGGGCCCTCCACTGTATATTTGGCAGTTTTCAATAGGTGGAGCCTTAGAAGATCCTTTTGGCTGAATTTGCTCTCAAAGGCTGAAGTTATATCGATCAGCTGGCCATAGCCGGTGAATTCTATTATTCTGCTAAGGTCTATATTTGCACTTAAAAGGGCGTTCGAATCAAGCCCGGATTCGAGGAGGCTCCTATGGGCGAATGCCTCAGCAAGATCCCCGGCAACTATTGCAACATTTTCAGACAATCTTTTCGGATCCTGCGCGATTTGAGAGAATTTATTGCGGAAAAATGCATGCAGACTTGGCTTGCCTCTGCGAGTATCGCTTTGATCCATGATATCATCGTGTATCAAAAGATAGCTCTGCGTAAGTTCTATTGATATCGATGCCCTTACAACTTTCTGGTCAAATGGCGAGAATAGATCATGGCCGGTTATCATGAGGATGGGCCTTACCCTCTTGCCACCCCTCATTGTGAACTCGCGAATCGATTCAACAGATTCCTGACATATTCCCCCCATCCACGTTGGAACTATGGCCCTGAAGAAGTTCTCAAGCTCCCTTTCCACGCTGTCCCTTAGTGTCTGCATTAGTTCCAATGGAGAGAGATCATAGATGTCCATTATTGCCACAACTTGTTCCGATAGGGTATATTTCACCCTAACGCAATGATTATAATAGATTTATCTGAAGAAATTGGGCCGAGCTAGCTTCCTTCATTTCACTTTGTCAGTGAATCAGGAATAATTGTTGGCCTGATTGGATCATAATCGGGAAAATCAAAGCTTATCACTGTTTTGTTATATTGAAACTGGAATCAGCCAATATATCCATGGCCAGAAGCTTCTATAATATTGATGAAAGAACAATAATAGCAGATCCGCCATCGATCCAATAGTGATCTATCCCTCCGTTGGAATTGAAAGTTGAACACTCTTTCCATAAATCTAGGCGGCAGTGTTTGCCAAGCCATACGACCAGAAAACAAATAGAAGCAGCTTAAATTTAATGATACTGACCGCTAGGGATTTTTTAAACGCAGAATAACAAAATCAACCTCAATAGGAACATTTCATTATCTTCTCAATTGCGCACAACCCGACAGCCAATTTTATGCCCTTTACGCTCCTGCCCCCACTCTGGAACCTGGGCTGAAAATTCTTATATTTAAGACACCAGCAAGTCCTGCACCAGTTGTTTTCGCACATCCCGTCGATTTGTTGTGCGGTATTGAAATGTTTTGGAGGTGATAGTGCCTTCTTGATCACGTAGCTTTTCATTCCTGAGCAAAAACAATATTGTTGAAGGTATCCATAATCACCTAGGTATGCCCTTGAAGCTATATTTTGTGTCGGCGTCAATCATCTCGTTAGGGTTAGCCCAATGGCTGCCTGAGAAATATAGGGAAAATTCAAGGCCATTTAGTGGAATAAGCTGATGTCAATGGAAAAAGAGATCATTCAGTGTGGACTGGACGAGGCGGGAAGGGGGCCGGTAATTGGTCCAATGGTAATTGCAATGGTATGTGGATTTCACAATGATCTGGCTCACCTAGGGGTCAGGGATTCTAAGGTGCTTACACCAAGAAGGCGGGAGGATCTTGCGGGCATCATATACAGGTCTGCAATATCAGTCAATTTTGTTGAAGTGACACCGAAGGATTTGAACGAATTGATGCAGACGCTTTCCCTCAATGAGATAGAGCTCAGGGGCTATGCAGAACTAATCGCTAAAAGCCCAAAAGAAGCCACTGTCCTTGTGGACTCATTTGATATTGACACCATAAGGCTGCAGAACAGGCTCAGGGAAATGACTGGAAGAAGGGTATACTGCCATCATCATGCTGATAGGGATTATCCATCAGTGTCTGCAGCATCTATAATTGCCAAGGTCGTTCGGGACAGAGAGATCGAGAAATTGAAGGTGAAGTATGGAAACATTGGGTCTGGCTATCCTTCAGATCCTGTAACTGTTAGCTTTCTTAAACAGGCGATACAAGAAGGAATAGATATTCAAGAAATCGTGAGGGTAAAATGGAAAACATTTCAGAGGATGATCGTTGAAAGCAAAAACAGGAAGCTCTTTTGAGCCCTTAAGATTAATATATCATTCTCCTCTCAAGGCATCATGGCAAGCGCCTTCAAACCCTCCGACAAGTCCGAACAGGCAGATGACTACAATGAAAGAGGAATTTCATATTTCAATCTCAAGAAATATCCTGAAGCAATAAGGGAATTTACAAAGGCCATTAAGTTGATTCCAAATGAGCCCGACTTCTATTTCAACCGGGGCCTTGCATATTATTCAATGAAAATGTATGACCAGGCTATCCGCGACTATCAGAAAACTATTGAGCTTTACCCTGATCATTCCGATTATTATAACGCGCTGGGAGCCGTTTATGATGACACTGGCAACAGTGAAGCTGCACTTGAAGCATTCACAAAAGCTATTAGTCTGGAAAATGACATTCCCGATTACTATTACAACAGGGGAAATGTATACTGGAAGCTGAATAGGCTGAACGAAGCGCTTGATGATTTCAACAAGGCCGTGTCACTTAACAGCGCCGACCAGATATTTGTTTACAGGAGGCATGAACTTCTGATTTTTATGGGCAGGTATGACGAAGCTATTGCTGATCTTGACCATGCCCTAAAAATTTCGCCATCCAATTACCAGTTGATACTTGCCAAGGCAGATGCGTACGAAAAGAAAGGGGATTACAGCAGTGCCCTTGAGTGCATTGAGGAAGCTTCAAAATATTCTCCAAACCCTGAGGTCATAATTTCTAGAAAGGAAGAACTCAAATCGAAAATGTGAATATAGAAGGTCGCAGATGGCTTTAATATTGAGGGATT
>JAVZLI010000066.1:0-5890 GCA_038883835.1 Thermoplasmataceae archaeon | reverse complement strand
GTGCTTAACAACACCGTGACCACAGGCATTGAAGTGCTCGCGCTCTCTCTCGCACATAGGGTTCTCGAAAAGCTTCCCTATTCCAACAGATCAATCGTTGAGATTTCTGCAACTCTTCTGATGGAGAGGACAGACCACTCAAGCAGGCCTGTTATTGTCCCTTACGAAATATACGGGTCAGCCGTCACCAGCAGGGATGGGCATTCCTCTATGTCGGTCGGAGTGACTTGCCTAACACTAACGGCATGCCCGTGCGCAATGGAAACAACAAGGGCTCTGATATCAAGTGAATTTCCAGACCTGGCCACCAAACTTGAAAAAGTCCCTTCCATAACACATAACCAGAGGAACAGGGTTACGGTTGAAATATCTAATCTTCAGCAGCCCACTGTTGATATAGAGGATATAATAGGAATCATAGAGGACACCACTGGCGGATCACTTTTTTCACTTCTGAAACGCATTGACGAAGGGGAACTTGTCTACAAAGCGCATAAAAACCCTAAGTTTGTTGAGGACGTTGTAAGGGAAGTTGCACAGGCGATAATTATCCGGATACCCTCACTTCCCGATGACAGCATCGTGATGGTGAAATCACAGAGCCTCGAAAGCATACATCCACATGATGCTGTGGCTAGAATCGAAGCAAGAGTTGGTGATCTTAGGAAATTAACAGGAATTCACTGAGTACCAGTTGCTGGTTTCAATCTTACTGGATTCCCATGCCCTGGAAGCACAAGTACTGCCCCAGATGATAGAATCCTATCGCGTGATGCCTGGGCGGCATTCATGTCCAGGGTGAATGTCTTGTTGATATTGAGGGACCCCCTTCTTTCATAGAGAGCATCGCCAACAAATATGGCTGAATCATCCTTGAACACATAAGAGGTACTGGCTGGTGTATGCCCAGGCGTTGGGAGAACTTCAATGAAATCAAGCTTAAGGGATTGTGCGTCCTTCACTTCCCTCACAGGTTTAGGTTTCGCAAGAGAAGAGACGATCTTGGCCAATGCAGATCTGGCTGGCTGAATTTTTGCCCTGCCCTCTATTGCATCAATTTCTCCCGCTCCTGCATAAATCTGTGGATTGTATGCATCCTGCAGGGCAAAAAGGCCACCTATATGGTCCGGATGATAATGCGTTATTAGAACAATGCCAGGGCTTATATTTTTTTGCCGGCAGAACTCGACTATCTTTCTCCCAGACCCGGCTGTGCCGGCATCTATGATTATATGGTGGCCATTGGAATGGAGATAATACGAATTTGCCATTGTACCGTCTATCAGATCAATGTGATCTGTAATCCTCATGCATCCCTCAGCCTGGTAATCATCTTTACCACGGCCTCCACAGCATCCTTTGCCATTTCAATTCTGGCCTGTGCCTGGAGCCTGGTTTCATTTGGCCCAGAAATGCCCAGCGATACGGGCTTCTCATATTCTACGGACAGATCCTCGATCTTCCTTGCCGCATTTTGCATGACAACCTGATCATGGTCTGTCTCACCCTTGATGACAGCGCCTAACGTTACAACTCCTTCCACATCCTTCTGTTTCAGAAGCCTTTTTACTCCTAGGGGAATGTCAAAGGTGCCTGGAACCTTCAAGACCTTTCCCACTTCGACTCCAAGAAACTGAGCATGTTCCTGTGCCCTCTGAAGCATCATCATAGTTATATCGTAGTTGTATTCCGAAACCACTATTCCTATTTTCATAGCTTTCACCTAATGTCTCATTCCCACCGTACGCGGTTCATCTACCGAACCTACATCCTCAAATCCCTGGCGCAAACCCTTTCCAGCATTGTCTGTGAGCCTATTCGGATAGAAAAGGAGATTATATGCGTTGATAGCATGCTCCCTTGCCCTCCTGTCAGAAAGCCAGGCAAGTTCCCTAAGGTCCTTTGCTTCGTCTTCGTGCACGAATACTTCAATGACATGCCTGTTTGTCATCAGCTGTACCTCCATAATTCCTGTAGAAGCTATTTGTGCCGAAACCTTGTCAACAGGCTTTGGGCCAGGCATGCCGCAAGCGATAACGATATCGCAGTCCTGTTCCTGAATCAGTTTCTTTGCGGCAACTGGAATGTCCTTTATTCCGGGAACTGTGTATCTGGCAATTGTAAATCCCGTGCCCTGGGAATGGAGCTCCTCTATCACAGATTTGCCCATGTCGAATCTAGCGAAGGTAGTATCCACAACCCCTATTTTTTTCACAGTGATCCCTCTATAATCTGGATTATCCTGTTCCTTATGTCTGAACTGCTCTTGTATGGGCTCCTGTCATATCCTGATATTCTCACAACCCTAGTATCCAGGCCCATCTCCCTGCATTTCGCTTCAATTTCTGATTCCCTGAATCTTTGGTCGTATCCAAGCGTAATTATGTCTGGACGGTTTTCCATTACTGTGACGAACATGTCGCCTTCATGACCAAGGATTGCCCTGTCCACTGGCTTCAGCTGTTCAACCATGTGAAGCCTTGATGCCTCATCAAATATGGGCCTTTTACCGTTCCTCATTGCAGTTGAATCCCTGGCAACAACCACTAGAAGCTCATCTCCAAGTTTCTTTGATTCAGCTAGATAATGTATGTGCCCTGGATGGAGAATGTCGAAGACTCCCGTAGCCATTACCCTGATCATCAAGCCACGAGGCGATTATGTCATCTCCTTCTATAAAGGTTAGGTAATGCTTCTCGGCGAATTCCCGAGCCTTATCTTCTGGCAAAGAATAGCCGTCATCGCCAAGCATCTCAACTATAGTAGCAGATGGAACAAAGCCAGCCTTTTCCACAAGATATGTGCTGAGTTCAGTATGGCCCCTCCTGCTCTGGAAATAGCCTTCCCTGGCTATGAGCAGGATCACATGCCCTGGTATCCTGAATTCGAGGGAGAACCTCTTCCCTGCGTTACCGTTTAAACCGGGTAATTCGGAAAGAAATTTGGCAAACCTGCCTATTGTGAGAGCCCTGTCCCTGTCTGGAATTCCTGTGAACGTATCCCTGTGGTTTATAGTTACTGAGAATGAACTGTTCCTGTCGTACTTAAGATCGCTATGGTCGAACACCTTCTGATCCAGATTCAAATATTTTTTGTAAAAATCCTCTATGTATGGAAGGCCAAGCTCTCGTGCGGCATCTTCCTTCATGGTGGTGCAAATCAACCCCCCTCCGGACTTCCTCATGAACCTGATTGAATCGTCAGTTACGGTTTGGGATGGAAAGACTATGTCTGTTTCTCCCTCCCTGTCCTTTGAGTCAAATATCAGCACAGGTTTTCCGGCCCTTAGGCTGGATATTGCTTTCTCTATCACAGAAAGGCATCACATTTGCTATTATAACATTATTGGTAGTTACTCATTTGTTGGTAGTTATTCTAAGTAAGGATCACTAGGCATTCTCAATACAAGGGAATAGTAATTAAGTTAAACGATATGCGTATCGCCGTGATTGTTCCATATTCGCCACAGTACCTTGATTCCATTGCAGAACTCGAAAAGCGAGCCTTTCCAGTTGGTGCATATTCTAAGCAGATGCTCAGGAGGGTATTCAATGATCCCAAATCCTTTTCATTTGTGCTTCTCGATGGAGATAAGGTCGTGGGATACGTTTCAGCGATCCCACTCGATGAGTCTTCTGCAGACATAGAGAGCATAGCTGTTGATCCCAATTACCAGGGCCAGGGTTATGGCAGGGAACTGATGAAGATTATCGAGGAAGAAATGAAAAAGAGAGGCTTCAGCGTCTCAGTACTTGAAGTTCGTGACAAGAATGAAAAAGCCCTTAAGTTCTATCTCTCCAACGGTTACAGGATTGTAAAGCATATCCCCTCCTATTATCATGAATATTATGAGGGCTCAAGGGGCGCCTACAGAATGGCCAAGAATCTTGTCACTTGAGCTAGTTGCCAATCAGCCTGAGAGCCCTATCAGCTTTCTCTGGATGGACAGAAACTATTATAGTTCGCCTGCTGAGAGTTTCCTGTAACGCCCTGAGCAGTGGCGAGACCTCAACAGCCTCAGAAAGTTCATCTCCATGCATGACCAGCATGCCAGATTTTGTCCTTTCGGGGCCAGAAAACTCAAGTGGAGGGACAATATCAACTATGTAGTCAGTTTCTTCAAGAAAGCTCATTGATTCCAGGCGTTCTTTTATTAAATCCACATCTTCCTTGGAGTATGAAGCCCTGAATATTGGTTTGTATAAGCGCCTTTCCAGGAGGAGCCTGCCAATATTGCTTTTCCCTCTCTTGAAAAGGCCGAAAAGGTCAAAATCAGTTCCTGAGAATGGATCTGGGAAATCCTCTTTGAGATCCCGGAGAGCATAGGCAGCCATGATCTGCGCTATTCTGGCAGTCTTGTGAAAATACACACCTCGGTACATCAGGATACGGGCGATCAGTATTGATTCGAGGGTGCTAATACCCTTCTCCTTTATGACGATTTGATCATCCTCAACCGAAGCGACGTTCATGATTCGCCTGTAATCCACATTCCCTATTGAAACGCCGGTGTAGTGTGAATCTCTCCTCAGGTAATCAAGCTCATCCACATCCACTGGTCCGCTTATTAATTTGCTCACCACTTTCTTGCTGAATTTCCCGTTCAATATGGATGCCACATCTTTCGGAGAGACGCCCATCTTATCCAGAGCATTTGGAATACCGCTTTCCTGGAATGGATATTCACCAAGTATCATTCTTATCCCAGCCTCAAGGTGATCCATTCCTGTCATTTCCCTGAATACGTCTTCTATTGCATGAGAAAGCGGTGGATGGCCCACATCATGCAGGAGAGCAGCCACGGCTATTTCATTCTTCGGTTCGATATTCATCGCATCTGCAAACTCAACTGCCATTTGAGATGTTCCGAGTGAATGTTCAAACCTGCTATGATTTGCGCCAGGAAAAACAAGGTGGCACATTCCAAGCTGCCTGATGTAACGAAGTCTTTGAAATTCTTGCAAATCAATGATACCAATGATAGGAGAACTTAGCTTGATTGGTCCGTTCAACGGATCCTGTATTATCTTATAGGTATCGTTTCTCATCCAATTGCCCCTCTCATTTTGTTCAAAGATACCTGGAAATATCTCTGCAGGCAGAAATAGTTTATCTGAAATACCGGACACACCTGAATCGGGCCAAATGTCCCGCTGGCTTCCCCCTGCATCTCCTCGGTCCCGCACCCCCTTAGCATCAAGAGTCCAGGACACCGTTGCTCCCTTCCGGTCCTGGCGGGTTCTCCTGGCAAACCGGAACTCCAAGTTCCTTCGATCCAGGAATTCCGGACCTTCGATCCAAAGGGACAGAACTTCATTGGTTCCTCAGGGACCAACGGAAGTTTGGTTGACCTCATCAGGCTGTCGCCCCCGCGTATAGACTTCGGGTAACAGGGATCGCCTAGTTCCCCGGCCTAGTCCGGCCTTTTGAAATGTGTAACGGGCTATAAAATGTTTTCAAGCTTTATCGTTGCTGCAAGTACATAGCCTGGCATAAACGTCACTCGCCCCTGCCATCAAAGGCTGCCAGGCAATTGGAGCAACGTTCCAACCCCACTGATTTGCATTTTATAGTATTAGCTCAAATAGATCAGGAGTGGTTGCGCCATAGATTGGGCTATTTCTTTGACTTCTCGAGATTAATTGCTTCCTGGAGCCTTTCGGGGGTGTTAATATTTATGATGGGCGACCTGATAGTCATGTTGGCAAATTGCATCTCCTCATTTTCTAGCGGTCGGCGCCTGAATACAGAAATGCCGCTAGGGGATCCTCCTGAAACAATATTTATCAAATCGGCATTAGAATTTCTGTACGCATCAGAAATCTCCTTGAATACTGTTTTATCATGGATGTAAAGATCTGATGAGGTGACCATCACCGGGAACTCATCG
>JAVZLI010000065.1:1019-5910 GCA_038883835.1 Thermoplasmataceae archaeon | reverse complement strand
CGGAGAAGTTACCAGATGGACTACCGCAATGGGCGAGAAGCCATGAGGGAAATAGAGCTGGACATTGAGGAAGGTGCCGATGCAGTAATGGTTAAGCCTGCTCTATTCTATCTTGACCTTATATCAAGAGCCAGAAAGATAACTAACCTGCCTCTGGCAGCCTACATGGTCAGCGGTGAATACTCCATGATAATGAACGCAATTGCACGGGGGGATCTTAACGCGGATACAATCAATGAGGCGCTGGTGGCACCCTTCCGAGCTGGAGCTGACATGCTTATAACCTACTTCGCTGAATCCTATGCCAAGAATAATCAGAGCAGATGATTGCACCGATCTCAATTAATTTATATCAACTATAAATTACATAGTGGTGATATAAACATGCCAGTTTACCTAGGTCAAAAAGTGCCGGATTTAACCTTCAATACCACACAGGGGCCGAAGAGTTTTGCAGATTATAAGGGAAAGTGGCTTCTTCTCTTCTCGCATCCTGCCGACTTCACGCCAGTGTGCACAACAGAATTTATGGCTTTCTCACAGAACTACGATGAATTCAAAAAGCTTGGCGTTGATCTTCTCGGCCTAAGTGTCGATAGCATTTACAGCCACATTGCATGGCTCCGGGATATAAAGGAGAAATATGGCATCGAAGTCCCATTCCCTGTCATAGCTGACCTCGACAAAGAAGTCGCGAAGGAATTCAACCTGATGGACCCTAAGGTTGGGACTACAGTGAGAGGTGTTTTCCTCATTGATCCAAACCAGGTTGTTAGATGGATGATCTACTATCCAGCTGAGGTGGGGAGAAACATCCGCGAGATTCTCAGAGTTGTGAAGGCATTCCAGTTTAACTGGGACAAGAAACTAGCAACAGGCGCGAACTGGGAGCCAGGCCAGGAAGGGATCGCGTCTGCACCCACGACACTCAAGGATGCGATGGCAAGGGAGCATGAACCCGGAGCTGAAAGGTGGTACCTGAAAAAGGTAAAGGCCTGATACCTTGGTTGAGTGTGCAATGTTCAACATCACCGCTGGGGAAATGCATCCCTCGGTGATTTGTGTTGAACTTAGAAATCTCATCATGTCCATAAGATCACTCAGGGAACTGCTTTCTTCCCAGTATTTTGAAGAAGGGCTTCAAGAGTTCATAGAGGAATATTCACGGCATGATGAGGTGGAGCCCTCAGACAGAACCATTGGCTTCGTAGTAGTCAATGCCAACAGGAGAAAAGTGTCATTCTCCTTCAGCGCTATTGACAGCAGCCTCTCCGCCTCTCTTGAGAGGGAAGCGGCCGGATTTAGAAGTATGGGGTATGAGGTGGATCTTGACATTTCCTAATTATTAATGCATACATATTTAATCCTGATAATGTTTTTATAAGGAACTTTGATTCTTGCATAATGTTTGATTCACCTATTGAATGGCTGATCGTTATCGCCGTCATTCTTATTCTTTTTGGGAGCGCGAAGAAAATACCTGAATTTGCCCGTAATCTGGGACGAGCAACTGGGGAATTTAAAAGAGGCCAGATGGAACTTGAGAATGAGATTAAGAAAGCTATGTCCACATCTCCCCAGGTTGAAACAAAGCAGGTCGATTACATTAAGATAGCCCAAGAGCTCGGTATCGACCCCACAAACAAAAGCAGGGAGGAGCTGGCTTCTGAGATTGCTGACAAAATAAAAGCAAGCAACCAATGAGCGATGATAATTTTCTTCACCTTGTTGCCAGAAACATAGACGAGATCAGGTCTCGCTTCATACACATACTCGAGTTTTTTGGTTTTTTTTTCATATTATTCTTGATTACGAAGGTATCATATTATACCATTCTTGGGCACACATTTCCATTCCTTGCCTTTGACGTTTACCGGAATATTGGATCACAGGTGATACTAGCCCTATCCCATCATGTTCTGCCGGAGGGGACTCAGCTGCTCGTCCTGAAACCTACAGATGGGGTTGCAGCAGATGTATATATGTGCATTTTCCTGGCTTTGGTGGTATCAATGCCATACATAATATTGCAGATCCTCAGGTTTCTCGGGCCAGCCCTTCATCGGAATGAAAAGGAACTAATCAGGACGATACTTCTTCCTGCCAGTTTTCTGTTTCTAGGTGGTTCATTGATGGGAATCTGGATAGTCCTGCCAGCACTGTTCAGGATATTTAACGATTTCAATGTTGGGCTGGGGGCTTCGCCCACAATGAGCATCCTGAGCTTCACCTCTTTCATCCTGATCTATGTCCTCCTCTTCGGCGTGGCCTTTGAGGTTCCAGTATTTATGTATGGCCTGACACGCACTAGGCTTGTCCCAGCAGACTACTGGATGAGGAACTGGAGGTGGGCAGTGGTGGTTTCCCTGATCTTTGGCCTAATATTTTCGCCCGGCGTCCTGGGCGTAACAATGATACTTATGGCCATCCCCATGATAGCCCTGTACTTTGTAGGGTTGTATTTCGCTCGCCGCTGGGAGAGAAAACAGGAAAATGATGTTTCACAGACTGTTTCTGAATCGCTCCAGCCCTAAAATCTGGGTGCAGTCCGGCTGATAGAGCTGGAAAAATATGCTGTTTCTAAAGATTGTATAGGTTGATTTCTTTCTGCGTGATTTATTGGCGCGTATGAGTTCAGGATTTAGGTTGTTCAAGTATTCCACCATGTTGCCTCGAAAACCCTGCTTAGGAAGCACCTTGTTGATCACGCCCGCTTCGTGCAGCCTTTGAGCCTCTATTAGCGAACCATGCCGCGACTCCCTGTAGACCCAGCCAGGTATATTTAGAGCTATATCGGTGAAGACATCGGTGAGAGGAGGGAATCCAAAGTTTATCCCTGGAATGCCATACCTTGCCTCCTTCGTGCTAATGATGTAATCTGAGGAAAGAGCAAGCTCAAAACCGAAGTCGAGTGCATAACCATTGACTCCAGAAATTACAGGGATGTCAATCTTCCTGATTATTGAAGTTATTTCCTGAGCAACACTGTGGAGATCCGAAAATACTGCTACTGATCCAGCGTCCCTGCAACTCACGGAAGTACCCATGCAGAATGATCGATCTCCATTCCCTGTCAACAATATAACTTCGGCCCCTAATTCGACAGCCTTCCTGATAGAGTCTCTGAGATCGCATAGCCCAAGGTAATCTAGGACGTTGGATGTCCCCATATCCATTTCGATAAGTATTAGGCCGTCCTGGCGGATCAAAGTGACTTCGTTCACACGCTGAATTGACAACAGCCTAACAACTTCGTCCAGAAATAAAAATCTTTAGTGTAAGTATGTGTGTCCTAATACATGGTGAGATTGTATTTTCTGTCCATTTTTTCGTAATCTTCCCTGTTTCTGATGCCCAGGGCATTGGTGATCCTTTCCATCATTTCTATGACGGAGGAATCATACATCTCACGCCCCAACCTAAGGCGTGCCATTGCAGGATCATAAAAAACCTGTTCTCCAAATTTCCTGAGGCAATGGATACACTCAGCTGCCGATTCCTCAGAGTCCTCAAGATGGTGAAAACAATCTCTGAAATTTTGGGCTGTCACAGATCATCGCACCTCTTCATGTCGAATGATGGATACCTGACATTATACCTGTCAATTGAAATTGACAGCAGGTACAGAAATGATTCCATTAGCTGGCGATCCTGATCGGGCATCCTATAAAGAAGCCCCATGGCCCGGCTGCCATCAAGGTATGACCTAAATCCCTCTACCGAGGTTTTACCGGACAGCACAGAGTCAAGCTGCTGCAAAAACGCCCTGTATGCAGACAACCGTTCGCTGGGCCTATACCTTAGTCGTACCCTGGTGTTCTCCAGGGCACTGGCTATAAACCGGTGGGCATCCTCTATATCCCCATAGATGAGGGCACTTTTAATCATCTCAATATCAGATTCAACTGTCAATTGCATCACCCAAACAGACCTACTGATATGTTGAGAAGTGCTGGGAAGAATGATGAAAGAATGCCGAGGCCAAAGAGGGCAACAGTGATTGTGGCGGAACCTACCACTGGCCACTTCACCCTTCCAGACACATCGAAACTTTCACCGCTTCTGACATCTCTGCCAAACATGTACATTATTATCTTGAAATAGTAGAAAACAGAGATGGCACTGTTGAGTATAGCTATAACCGCCAACCACCAGAGGCTCCCCTGTATCAGCGAGAGAAAGAGATAATACTTGGCAAGAAACCCTCCCGTGAGAGGTATGCCAGCCAGAGCGAGGAGCATTATTGAAAAGCTTACGGCTATTGATGGAGATTTCTTTGCCAGGCCGGAGACGTCCGAGATATCAACATGATCTGATGTAACAGCATTTAGTGTGATAAAAGACCCGCCCTTCATGAATATGTATACTAGGGAATAGAACATGCCAGAGGCGATAGCGAACTCAGCAACCCTGCCGAATGGGTTCCCTGATGCTGCAACCACCGTTATTACGAGTATGAGGTAGCCTGCCTGGGCAATGCTTGAGTATGCGAGAATTCTCTTCAGGTTATTCTGGGAAAGCGCGGCAAGATTCCCGTATGTCATGGTTACAATTGAAAGTATTACGAAGAGATAGTACACTTCCCTAGCGTCAAAGGAAAATCCAGACAGGAATACCTTCAGTATAACGACAAATGCAAGAACCTTTGACCCAGAAGACAGGAAAGCAGATACAGAGTTTTCCGATCCGTCATACGTGTCGATGGCCCACTGGTGCATCGGAAACAGTGCCATTTTAAACCCAAACCCTATGATGAGGAAAAACAGAGATACTGTGATCTCAGGTGTGACACGCAAACCTGACAGGTTTACGAGGTTAAAGGTCCCAGTCCCCATGTAATAGAAGGCACTTCCAAAGAGCGTAAAGGCTGTAGCTATGGTACCCGTGAAGA
>JAVZLI010000065.1:0-1009 GCA_038883835.1 Thermoplasmataceae archaeon | reverse complement strand
AGATCCCTCGAGGTTTCTCCTGGTCTTGCCGTAGCTGGAAAGCACGTATGTTCCAATACTCACACTTTCGAACGCAACAAACAATGTTATGAGGTTCACAGAGAACGCTGCAACAACCATTCCCACCGTTACAAAGAGAAGGGTAGAGTAGAATATCTCATACCTTCCCCCCAAATTTTTTGAGGCGGGATAAGTTATGAACATGCTGGAGA
Organism: Thermoplasmataceae archaeon; assembly: GCA_038883835.1. GTDB lineage: Archaea > Thermoplasmatota > Thermoplasmata > Thermoplasmatales > Thermoplasmataceae > UBA447. The sequence continues at coordinate 797 of JAVZLI010000065.1, read as the reverse complement.
TTATCATCACAATGGAAAAGTATGTCCCGAACTGGTTGAATATGGAAGTACCTCCAAAGGCTGTTGACCCGCTTCCTGTGGTGAAGTAAACAACAATTGCAGAAACGCCAAGTGTAATGAATGTCAGCCAGGATATTATTTCCTTTTTTACTCTTGCTATGCCGGCTAGAAGAACTACGAAGCCCATCACACCCAGGATGATGGGGGCTGAGAATTCAGCCAAGGCCGAAGATGGGTCTATGCTTCCAATTACCATTTACACTCCTCCTATGTATGGCGTAAGTATCCCAAAGAAAAGGTTTGGCAGAACACCTAGTATGATGATCGATATCAGGAGCCAAGAGAGAACTGCAACCTGAGGCAGGTGTACATCACTTATAGGGCCAATTGTTTCGTTGTAGGGGCCATATAGCGACCTCTGGGCAGCCCAAATGTGGTAAGAAGCGGTAACAATCATCGCAAAAATCACAACGAGGATAAGCCAGCCTATTACCTGGAAAGAACCTATTAGCACAGAAAATTCGCCAATGAATCCCGCCAACCCCGGAAGCCCCAAGGATGCCATAAGGCCGGACAACATGAATGTGCTAACCACAGGTGCCTCCCTGAATATGCCTCCGAGGGAGGCAATGTTTTCCCTCCCTGTGTTGGTGCGGATGAAGTATAACGCTGAGAAGACAAGTGCCATGATTATGCCATGCGCTATCACCTGATACATTCCACCAGCCAGCTCCAAAGTTCTGTCATACGAAGACGAGAGCAAGCCCGATCCAAAGGAAAGCGTGACAAATCCCATG
>JAVZLI010000064.1:0-6103 GCA_038883835.1 Thermoplasmataceae archaeon | reverse complement strand
TTAATGCTATCTCCTCGGGCTTGAGGCCTTTCCCAATTGATATTCCTGCCGGGGCCTTAACTAGGTTAAGCTGTCCTTCAGTGAAGCCCTTAATTATCAATTCCTGCCTGATTAGCGCAGACCTCCTGTGGCTAGCCACTATGCCAATGTAAAAAGGCTCTTTCTTGATGAGTTTAGCAGCGATGTCGGCATCACTTACCCCTTTGTATGTCTGGTGCGTTGCTACTACGAATGCAGTTTTAAGTTCCTGGCTAAATTTGTCAATCCTGTCAAGAATGTTTCCCGGCTCTCCGCCAGAAGAAACCTGCCCCCCATCAGAAATTATCTGAGCACTGTAACCAAGCACTTGGGCAATTCTGACTATTGCTGAGGAAACCGGGCTATCTCCAATTGCAACTATATTAACTCTCGCTAGGTAGGGGTCTATAAAGACCTCAACATTTCCACCGCTTGCACAAGCCATTGGCACATCTACGACCCCTCCCTCTTCATTCTGCATCTTGTCAGGGCCAAACCTTAGAAGCCTTGGAATGCCATCTTTCAGGCATATCATACCATACCTCGATATCTCTGGCCGGAGGCAACTGCCTCCTATCCATCCCTCGACCTTTCCGTTTGGAAGCACGATAGCGTAGGAACCAGCCTTCACAGAGGTCTCACCCTCAGTATGAGTAACAACGGCAAGGGCAAAATCCTTGACTCCTCCTATTCTTTCTGCGACCATTCTGGCGAGGTCTTCTGTTATCACAAGTATACAACATTATCAATAACTTATAGATTTCTGATCTGATATTCTGGCTTGGAAAGACCGTTAATTCTGTTTCCTTTTGCAACATTTCGATGAAAGAAACTCTTCTGTTCCCACCATCTGGTATGTTGGATCCATAAACTTACCCATTGGTGTTGCTACGGGATCAAAATTATTCCTGTCGGCCAAGGGATTGATCCAAATGATTCCTCTCACTGAATTGCTTACTCTTTGAATGTGTTTTCTCAACACCTCTGGATCATCCAGATCGAAACCATCGCTGTAAATAAGCACTACGTATTCTTTCAGCCTGTGGGACATGGGGTGCCTGAAAATCTCTTCAAGCGATGCTGCTATTTTTGTTCCTCCACCCCAGCCCTGAAAAGAATCCGCTATTCTTTCCACCGCGTTACTGATGTGTGTTCCCTGAAGAAAATGATTAAGCTCAAGCACTGAGGTGCTGAAGCAAAACGCATGGCTTCCAGCAAATTTATTCACTGCCAATTGGCTTAGCATAATTGGGAACTCCCATAGCCCATCCATTGAGCCGCTAAAATCGCAAACAACAATAAATCGTGATCGTGTTCTCTTTCTTTTCCTTAAAGGGACAGATGCAATCTCGTCACGTGATGCGAGTAACCTTAAATATCTTCTAGGGTCAATCTCTCCCTTTGATGATCTTGCAGAACGCCTGCCCTCTGCTGATCTCATATTTTTTGCGATTTTTCTTAGGCTTGCCAGGATTAGCCTCCTCTCGAATTCGCCTCTAAGATCATAAGCCTTTTTTCCGCCCCTCTCGTCCAAGCTGTAAAGGGAAACGAATTCAAGCTGCCCTGTTTCCCCAAATCTCATTGTAATTCCCCGGTGTTGTGCATAATTCGCATCTGAGGTCAGTTGTAGCTTTGTCCTGCCTTCGGGCTTAATGGCCGAAGGCACCGGCATGGTTTCAGATTGTTTATGATTCTTCTTCCTGCCAGTCCAGAACATTTCAAACAGTACATCAAACCTTCTCCATTCATCCTCAGAATGGCATACTGTTGTTTTTAAGCCCTCATAAATCAGCCAAGCATCATGCTGCTCTAGGAGAAATGTTGACAGGGAAGCAGTTATACTCTCCCAGGGAGATGTACGCATGCCGTTCTCCCGCAAAAATCTCACAAATTCTACAACATTTCGGGCATCTGGGGTTAGGGTGTTTGCGGAATTCGAACTTTTCATTTGAAATACTCTTCCATTATCCTTCTTGCTTCCTGGATATCTTCAGGAGTCTTGGCGACGCACGTTATGGTATCCAGTGCAGCCTCAGTTTCCATTTTGTCCTTTCCCATTGCAGCCATTGCTTCAACCCACAGTATTGATTCTGATATGCCAGGGGGTTTTATCATTGCCTTGCTCTTGCGGAGCCTCGAGACGGCGCCGACAACGTTGGCTATGAGTTCATTGCCAGCCTGCGGCAGCTTTGATCTGACTATTTCCATCTCTCTCGATTCATCTGGATACGTAAGGTAAAGATAGAGGCACCTTCTTCTAAGCCCATCCCCAAGCTCTCTCGTACGATTAGATGTCAGCACGACTATAGGAGGCCTATCGCTCCGGAACGTTCCTATCTCGGGAATTGTCACCTGGAATTCTCCAAGAAATTCCAATAGAAAACCCTCAAATTCCTCGTCAGCACGGTCAATCTCATCAATAAGGAGTACCGCCTGTTCTTCTCCACTGTAAGTAAGGGCATTGAGGAGAGGCCTTTTAAGAAGGAACCTCTCACTAAAAAGATCATCTTCTATATTATTCAGATCGGATTTCGCCTGTCTGATGCGAAGTTCCATTACCTGCTTCATGAAGTTCCACTCATAAAGCGCTGAACTAGCATCCAGCCCATCATAGCATTGAAGCCGGAAGATTTTTGTTCCAACCATTCCAGCAATTGCCTTAGCAAGCTCGGTTTTGCCACAGCCTGGATCACCCTCCACAAGAAGTGGCCTTTGCAAATTAAGGGATAAGTAGACGGACACAGCAATCTGGGAAGATGGTATATAGCCTTGGGATTTTAGGCCAGAATAGACGGATTCTACTGTCAAGCCAGAACGAATCATGAATTTTAAAAGATAATTAAGGCTAAAACTATTTCTATAGAGGATTTTGTTCATATACCGAATGGTCGTGAGTGTATAAAAGCCCAGAGAATAGCTATAACCCGCGTGGATGTGGACAATTTTGATTTCGATTTTATCACGATACAATTTAGTTTTTACTCTTTAAAAATGTTTAAGTATATTTTTAACTATTAATAAATTTGATAGAAAATGATACCGAAACCTTTTGAGTATTTTGCGCCGCGGACTCTCGAGGATGCTTTATCCTTTTTGGAGGAGAAGGGGGAGAATGCAAAGATTATGTCAGGCGGCCAGAGCCTGATCCCACTGCTGAAGCTCAGGCTTGCATCGCCTGATTACATAGTTGATATTAGCAGGATTGGAGGGCTTGATTTTGTGAAGTCAGTTCGCGGGGAAATCCGGATAGGCGCATTGAACCAGCTTTCTAAATTGCTTTATGATCCTACAGTGGGCAAGGCACTTCCTATTCTAGTCGACGCGATAAAGCTGATAGCAGACCCACAGGTAAGGAATATGGGCACGATTGGTGGAAATATCTGCCACGGAGATCCGGGCAATGATCTTCCAGCAGTTATGTTAGCCCTTGGGGCTACCTTCATTGCCATGGGGCCAAAGGGGCAAAGAACCATCAGTTCTCAGGACTTCTTTGTGGATACATTCCAGACCGATCTCAAGCCTGGAGAAATATTGACTGAAATTGTCATTCCCGACCAGGGTGCCAACTCCTATGGCACATATCTTAAGCTGGAAAAGAGAGCTGGTGATTTTGCCATTGCAGGAGCGGCAGTGCAGGTATCTATGAAGGGAAAAACCTGCCAGCGGGTTGGCATCGGGCTTACATCTGTCGCCCCCAAGCCTGTAAAGGCTTTCGAGGCTGAGAACCAGCTTAAGGGCAAGGAGCTTAACGAGAAGAATATTCTTGCGGCAACAGAAAGGATTGATCAGTATCTGGATCCGGCATCGGACCTAAGGGGACCTGCAGACTATAAGCGTGAAATGGCAAAGGTGCTTGTTGCAAGAGCATTGAGAAAGGTATCTACAATGGCGGGGGTGTGAAAATGTCTGAGGTAGACATAAGCTTTATCCTAAATGGAAGAAGGATAAGCACATCGGTAGAACCGAGAAAGCTGCTTGTCCACCTTATCAGGGATGATCTCAGGCTGACAGGAACACATATTGGTTGTGACACTTCCAACTGCGGCGCATGCACCGTGCTTCTTGATGGAAAGAACGTAAAGTCCTGCACCTTGCTGGCTGTACAGGCAGATGGACACCAAGTCACAACTGTAGAGGGCCTGGCATCCAATGGGAAGCTCAGTCCCGTACAGGAAGGTTTCTGGGAGAAGCATGGCTTGCAATGTGGCTTCTGCACTCCAGGAATCATGTTATCAGCCCAGGCTCTGCTAGCCAGAAACCCAAATCCCACGGAAGAAGAGATCAGGGAAGGGATTTCAGGGAACCTCTGCCGTTGCACAGGTTATGTAAAGATAATCGAGGCGATCCAATATGCAGCAAACAAGATGAGGGAAAACACTCTGGAGGTGGCCTAAATGATGTCACATGAGAAACTTCTGCATGGCATTGGGGACCCTGTCAAGAGGAAGGAGGATCCGCTGCTAATCCAGGGCAAGGGGAACTACGTTGATGACGTGAACCTCCCTGGCATGCTCTACATGCACATCGTGAGGAGCCCATATGCACATGCAAGGATAAGGTCAATAAATACAGAAAAGGCCAAAAAATACCCTGGCGTTGTGGCAGTCATCACAGGGCAGGATCTGAAGCCGCTTGGCCTGGACTGGATCCCCACGCTGATGAATGACAGGATGATGGTTCTTCCAACAGAAGAGGTGCTCTACCAGATGCAGGAGGTAGCTGCAGTAATTGCTGACAGCAGGTATGCGGCTGAGGATGCGGCAGACCTTGTCGAAGTGGACTATGAACCTCTGCCAGTAGTCACTGATCCAGTTAAGGCGCTGGAAAAGGGCTCTCCGATCGTCAGAAAGGATAAGGGAACAAACCATGTGTTTCACTGGGAAGCAGGCGACAGGGAGGCCACAGACAGGTTATTCAAGCAGGCAGATGTTGTGGTCTCCGAAAGCTTCTATTACCAGCGCATACACGTTTCATACATGGAACCAGTTGGGTGCGTCGCCAGCTATGAACCCATAGAGGGAAAGCTAACCATATGGATGACCTCTCAGGCCCCGCACGCAGTTAGAACTGTTGCATCCATGGTCACAAAAATCCCGGAAAACAAGATCCACATAATATCGCCTCATATTGGCGGAGGCTTCGGCGGGAAGGTTTATGTGTACCCTGGATACATCATTACTGCTGTTGCATCGATTGTTACCGGGCATCCAGTTAAATGGAATAACAATAGGTCTGATGACCAGCCCAGCACGGCTTTTGGCAGGGATTTCCGGATAAAAGCTGAGCTAGCAGCGAAGAAAGACGGTACAATGCTTGCTCTTAGAATAAAATCCATAACTGACCACGGCGCCTATTTCGGTGATGCAAACCCATCTAAGTTTCCTGTTGGAATGTTTAGTATCTGCACCGGTTCATATGATCTTAAGGCAGCGTTTGTTGAGGTTGATGGTGCCCATACAAACAAGCCGCAGGGCGGCATCACCTACAGGTGCTCCTTCAGGGTAACAGAAGCCGTTTTTGCCATAGAGAGGATTGTGGACATACTGGCCCATAAGCTGGGAATTGATCCTGCAGAACTCAGGCTGAAGAATTTCATAAAGCCTGAGAAATTCCCATACAAGTCTGCCCTGGGCTGGACCTATGACAGCGGCAATTATCAGGCTGCCCTTAAGAAGGCTATGGAACTCATAGGTTATGATGCGCTGAGAAAGGAACAAGCAGAGAAGCGTAAAAAGGGAGAACTAATGGGCATCGGCATCAGCACCTTTACAGAAATAGTGGGGGCAGGGCCATCAAAGGACTTCGACATCCTCGGGCTTAAGATGTTTGACAGCTGTGAATTGAGGATACACCCTACTGGAAAGGTGATTGCAAGATTCGGAACCAAATCCCAGGGACAGGGGCATGAGACTACATATGCCCAGATAATAGCACAGGAACTTGGCATTCCGATCGATGACATAATCGTTGAAGAGGGAGATACGGACACGTGCCCCTATGGTCTTGGCACATATGCCAGCAGGAGTACGCCTACCGCCGGTGCGGCTGCAGCTGTTTCAGCCAGAAAGGTGAGGGATAAGGCCAG
>JAVZLI010000063.1:0-6103 GCA_038883835.1 Thermoplasmataceae archaeon | reverse complement strand
GGTTATGAGGTGCGAAGAACCGACTCATTCGATCTGCAAAGCCAGGCTCTCTCAAGGGTCTTTGATCTGATTCTGAGCAGGGATATAGAAGGGGCAGCCCGCTATGCCAAGGAGATGGTTGAGAAAGTCAGGCGTGGGGATAGCAGCATAAATGTTGAGGATCTCGTGATATCCAGGACTGTTAAGGAATTTAATGAATATAAGGAAGAGAAATCCCTGGCAAATGTACGTGTCGCAAAAAAACTGATCGAACGCGGGGAAACATTCATTCCTGGCATGAAGGTCTCTTGGATAGTGACAAACAGCAAAAAAACTCCGCAGGAAGTGGAGCCGTACATTGATGGAGTTCCCTTCGAATTTACCCCTGATTGGGACTATTACGCGCGCAGAATTGAAGAAACACTCGATAGGGTTCTCGAAGGCATAGCAGATGATTACAAGGAAGTGCTGGAAAAGCAGACGAACCTCACAAAATTCATTTCAGATGCTTCAGCCAAACCAAAAACAGAAGGCACTGGGCAGAGAAACCTTTTTGAGTTCAATTGATCCTGGGACTCAAGAACCGCTGGTGGCTAGTGATATTTCAAACAAAACATTGTAGTGGCAGAATTTAGGCGTAATCCGAACGATTCACAACGTTTGCAGGTTTTCCATCCATGTATTTCCTGACATTCTCGATCGCCCTAATTATGGCCATTGCCTCGAGCTCCTTTGAAATGCCACCGACATGTGGCGTCAGCAATGCATTTTCTGGCAAGGGAAACTCGACGTTTGGTTCGTTCCACCAGACATCTGTGAGGTATTCCACATCCCTGTGCGCACCAAGAAATGCCAACATATCTTCCTTATCAACGACATCGGCCCGGCCGACATTGATTATAGTATCACCGTGAAAAGCTTCTAGCACTCGCATGTTTATGATATTCCTGGTCTGCTTTGTCAGAGGAAGTGTGATAAGCAGAATATCCGAAAGGGATGCAACCTCGTCAATGCTCTTAACAAACTTGTCCACAGATTGATCAGGGCGCTCGGTTCTCGTATATGCAAGTACCTTCATTCCGAAGCCCTTCGCCATTCTGGCGAAGCTACTCCCAATCCCGCCATGACCTATTATCCCAACGGTTTTTCCAAGGATTGTGGAGACAGGCTCTTTCCTGTAAATCCCGGATCTGGACATTTCATAAAACCTGCATATATTCTTCTTCCATGAGAGGAGCATTGCCATGGCGTGTTCGGCAACTGGGTCTGAAAATGCCCCAGCATTGCTGCATACGATTATTTCTTCTGGTATTTCTTTGAAATTAAGGTGATCCACTCCGGCAGATATTGTCTGGATCATCTTCAGGTGCTGTGTGACCTTGAACTTTCTGAAAATAACCTGCACATCAGCGTCGTCAGGCTTCATGCTTGTAACATTTGATCCTAATATCCTTGAACATTTCCCAAGCAGGTCATCCGGAACTTCAGCCATTATTGTTACTTTCATTGTCAGCATACTGGATTTTTGGACCGCTAATAACTGTTTCACTTCAGCCTGATTTGGAAATTCTTTCCCTCCCAGCTTTGCGACCCGATCCAGAAGAATGTAAATTCAACGGTATCAGAGCCAGCAAGATAATCCGTAGCTATGTCGAAGGACCACAGGTCAAGCCTATTCCACCTTAGCCTATCATTGTGTGTGGTTTTCCAGTTGTCAGATGTCCAGACAAGATCAGCATCAGATTGGGCTTGTATCCTCAATGGCTTTCCTCGTTCTGCCTGCTTTATTTTGTTTGAAAATGACCATATGGAGACCATGCTGTGCCTGCCATCCTCCAGGTATCTCCTTGACACAACTGTTGGCTGGTCGAATATTCTGCCATCCCTGAGTGACCTCAGCAGCTTTATGTATTCTGCATGGGCCCAAACGAGTGGCATGGCAGAACCAGACGGCCTCCCATTATACAGCCCTCTCTTGGGGATGTCGTCAGCATCCCATACCTGCTCAGGGATCATTCCACCTATCCCAGCTTGATTTTCCATGGTTTTGGCAAGCCGAACTGCCTCTTCACGATTCCCAGCCGCCAACTCGTAGTGTGCCCTTTCACCAGCAAGGAGGGGCCAACCCCTGCCGACACCGGTCCCATTAAATGGTGTTCCATCCGGATTCTCTCCATACCCGTCATCATTATACCTGTGCCATACAGGCCCTGTCTTAGTCTCTGTCTTGAGCATTGTATCAACAACTTTGATTGTATTCACTATCCTCTGGTCATGTGGCGATCTGAGCCCGAACCTAACCAGCGCCAGGAAATCTGGGCTTACTATCTCCTCCGGTTTCTTTGTTGCATCTATGGGGGGCCTATTCCTTATGGGCACATAGCCTGAAAAGGGGCTTGAGGAGTCGCCTTTCATTGGAGGTGAAATTCTCACATAATAACCAGAAACGTCGCATGTTGTGCAGCACTTCCCTGTGGTGGTGTATGTCCAGTTCTCTATGTTATCATTCCAGAAGTCTGCAAGATCCTCTAGATATGCAGCTTCAGAAACATATCCCCTGTTTCTCAGGTACTCCGCACCAACTATAAGGGCAGCGACCTCTGCAGCTAGGGTGAAACAGGAATATCCAGAGTCTTCTTCCCATCTGTCCTGCCCAGTCACGGGCCCATTTCTGGCAATAAATGAAGCGGCCTTAAGAATCATGGGGAGCGGATCAATACCACTGCCCTTGATGTGTTCCTTCAAGAGATCCACAAGGAGTATTGGAAACGCTGCCTCGTCCATCTGAATCCCAGTCCAGTATGGCGTCCCGTCAATCCACATATTCTGGGGCCAGTGGCCGTCAATTTCCTGGGTCGCAACGAGGAAGCTCAATATCTCAAGGCCGCCGTTAATATCGCCAGATGCTATCAAACCGCCCGCACTTTCAACGAGGTCCCGTGGCCAGATCAGGTGATAGCCGCCTAGATCGAAGTCACCCTTTGAAAATCCCCAAGGTATGGACAGGCTCGCTGCGATACCGCCGCTAACTGACTTGGATTGATGTGTCCTTATGACAGCCACGCTCGTCTTGTAAAGATCACCTGCACCCTTCACTCTCAGTGGTTCTATCCCTTCAAGGTATCTCTCCCATTGAGTTACGAACCTATTCCTGATAATCTCAGGATCGACAGCAAGCGATGCTCTTGCAGTAATCGCAGCTGCAGCAGGAGACATGCTGAAAGAAATTGCTATGGTGAACTCATAGGATCCTTTGCCTTCGGGGATATCAATCTCTCCAGTAAGTGCTACATTCCCATTCATGGCGCGATCATAATGATCCCTTAACTGGAAATTGTTTCGCAGTTCCTGCCATCCATCTGATTGCCCCACATACCCTGCGGAACCTGTTCTGAACCCCGGATTGCAGGCAATTGCCATGGCAGTGTCTTCCCTGCGTGCAAAAAGCATAAGTTCCCCTTTGTAAAGGTCCACCCATCCGTCATTCCCGTACCCCCTATTCTTGATATGTGGTGCCGCAAGAATGAATATCCTGAGAGGTTTTTCTGAGAAATTCGTGAACTTTGCCTTAATTATAAGAGAATCCCGGTCAGGGTCGGAAAATACATCCTTCGAGATAACGTATTTTCCCATTTTGCATGTGTTTGTTATCCTGAAACCAGGGACGCCATCTGCAAATGCCTCTATTGTGGACTTTGTATCCCTCTTTTCCTCAGAAAAGAATGACTGCCCATCCGACACGAGAAATTCCACATCCCTGGTATTAGCTTGATCAACTCGTGGATAGTAAATCTCATTCAGTATACCATGTGATATTGTGTACCACAGCCTTGATCGAAAGGATATGGCCGTTCCAACACCACTTTTCGCACTTGATGTCCACCTAGGAAGAATTCCGGGAGCCCCTGGCGCATATTTAAACATTGAAACCATGGATGCATGCCATTAGGATTATAATACATTCCTGGTCAAACGATTGCGCTGTTACCGATGCTGGTAAGGTCATCGTTGGTTTCGCAATATAGAAGGCCACACTTTTCTTCGCGGTGATCGTACGCAACTACACAAAGTGACCAGTGGCCATGGGCTTTTCCAATTGCCCAATGCCGCTATCAAACTAAGCGAACCTTAGGCTCCAATCATAGGAGATCAGAGACTCTCATCATAATTGCGTAATACTTCTTTCTTTGAGGGCTTAGGCTTCTTATTCTAAATGAATCTATCTCTGCGAGGGCAATCTTGAAATATCTCTTGTCTTCGCTGTGAATATTGCGCAACCACAGCTCCCGCTCATATAGAAGGAGAGAAGTAAATTCCTTTGAAAACATTCCGGAAGTTGTGTGGAACTGGCATTCCGCGGGCATATTTAGGTTCAGATAAAGGGGTATGGCGAGGTTGTATGCATATTTGAAGCTCAATCTGTTCACGTCGGCAGCTTCATGCGTCTCCGGTGCATAAAAACCGCCAAAATCCTCGCCAGGCTCCCTTTCAGGGCGGCTTACAAATTTTGATACTGCGTCTATAATTTCCTTAAACGTTAGAGTGGAATCCATATGTTGTCCCCCCACGGGAGGCTCTGTGAGGTGTAGAGCCATATAACTCTGAAACCTGATGGCTGGGTAGCGGGAACCTTGCATTTTCCATCTGTTAAAACTACGACTGGAGCATCATTTCCCTCGCCAGTCAGCTTCCTGAACATGGGTGTAAAGTCAGTTCCCCCGCGCCCATATCTAGCAAGCAGCCTGGCCGGCGGAATGCCTGCGTGTATAGTTTCATCCATTCTTATATCCGCATCTACCTGGATTACCCTCAAAGTGGCGTCGTGATCCAGAGAACCCGCTATCCATGTAACTTCTCCTAGGAATTCCTCCAACAAATGATCGCTTATGGATGCTGATACATCTACTGCAACGATTATCCGATCGACCTCCCCATGGTAACCGGGAAGGAATATATTCAGGTCAGAGTACCTGCGATCAATTTTTCTCAGGGATTTCCTTGTTCTTGCGTCTATTAGGTTTCTGATGACGGAATCATATATCCGGATCCTGCTCTCTCTGGGGCTCATCTGGAGGTAATCCGGCAGGGTTACCATGCCTGGTATCCTTGAAAATTCCTTGGCCATTCTTATTATTTCCCTCATCTTAGATCTGTAGCCGCCGTCGGATGGAAGATCACGGGCATTCAGGGATATCAACGAGGATCTCGCTAACCCCGTTGCCTCAATCACTCTGTCGATGGTGTCTCTTGAATTCGGCTTTCCCAATTTCTGATACTGAAAACCGATTTTCCTGCAAAGGAATGCATATATCTCCTCAACCGACATGCCTTCGGTCTCTCTCAGATAGAGAACCCCTGGTATGTTTTTGGCAATTCCCTCCCTCAAGAGGATTGCATTGCATGCAAGTTCAGACGAAAGCTTCCACAGAAATCGATCTCCATCAAGCCCTCGATCCTTGTGATTTAAAGCAATCTGAAGAATTAATTTGCCAATCTCATACATGCCCAGATCTGGGCTTTCAACAAGGTCTTTGCCGAGAACAACTCCTCCTTCTGTAAGGTACAGGCCGGTGGCATCATCAGAGACCGTCAACTTGACCTGGCTCAATATTGAACCAAAGAATGGAAACCTCATGGCCAGTCTTAGCTTTAAAGCCTCCAAGCTGGAGCAAGTGTCCCTGATCATAGTGCCTGTTCCACAATATTGTATGTGCCTGAGTCGATTAGGGCCTTGACAACATCCTCTTTGCTGATTCCCTTGATAAGAAGGGAGACGCAGAGGTAGAAATATTCATTGCCAAGCCTTGAAGCTGCCTTCAAGGCGACTGGCAATACCCTTGCATCCTTAAAGCATTTCTTTACTATTCCATTCAAGACAAGATATATTTCTGACGGGTCTTTACCAACAGGGTTCCAGTCTGCCTCTCCGGATATTAATTTCTCTATATCAGGAAGATCATTGAGTCTCTTTACAACATCGAAAAATTCTATGGCGTTTTCCTCTCCTATCATTCCGGAAACCGCATTCAGAAGATCCTCTCCATGAAGATTTTTCATAGAGAAATTGACACCCGTGGCCCATGTTCTTGGCGATAATTCGACACCTTCAGAACCGTCGCGAAAG
>JAVZLI010000062.1:0-6192 GCA_038883835.1 Thermoplasmataceae archaeon | reverse complement strand
GCGGTGGTGATAAGATGAGCAATCTATGGTTTCTTGAGGGAATAAAAAAAGGAATCAAGACTGAATCTTTCCCGAAATCCCGCCCACAGGATGCTCCGGAATGGCCATCGAGGCTAGTGGGAAAGGCTGTAGACAGATGCCCTGTAAATGCCTTTGTAGACGGGAAATGGGTTGAACAGAAATGCATATTCTGCCGCAGATGCTTGCCGGAGTCTGCGCCATCAGGTGATCAGGATATCTTCGCGGTAAAAAACAGAGAAAAGTTGTTCAAGAGATCACTGCATATTTTCCCTCTGGACTCTGGCGCGTGCGGTGCCTGCAATATGGAACTCTTCAGCATATTTTCTCCGCAATACGATGCAAACAGGCTCGGCATCTTCATAGTGAACACGCCGAGGCATGCGGACGCCATAGTTGTAATGGGTGTTATGACTGAGGGCATGGCGAATGCGCTCCAGTTGGCTTACGATGCGATGCCAGAGCCAAAACTTGTAATAGCTCTGGGTGCCTGTGCACTGAGTGGTGGCATAGTGGGAAAACCTCCACTTGATTCGGGAAAGTATAACGTGGAGATTTCAGGTTGCCCTCCATCGCCGTACACCATACTAGCTGCAATCGATGCTGCAAGAAAGGATCATGCAGAAAGGAGCACGACTTCAGAAAAGGGCGGAGGTGAATGACAGTGCTTACTTTCCTTGGCCCATTGTTATTTGGGATATCCGCTCTTATCGGGGCTTACAACAGAAAGGTTTCCTATCTGGCACTGTCCGTTTCGTCTATTGTCTTTGCTGTTACGCAGTTCAATTCAGGAAATATCCTGTCATATTACGCAGTGATATCGTCCGTGGTATGGGTATTTTCAGGCATATATTCGCTCTCATACGGAATGAAATATGGTAGATGGCTTGCATCTCTCCTTTCGCTCACTGTCCTTGGGATGTCATTGATCCTCATTTCTAGCAATTACCTTATGTTGCTTGCCGGGTGGGAGATAATGTCTGTGCCTTCATACGCCATTGTAGCGCTTAACAAGATGCAGAGAGGTCCAGCCTTCACATTCATGACGTTCAGCGAGCTCAGTACTGCATTCATCATAGCTGGGTCTATATCTGCCTATGCCCTATCCGGGGACCTCTCATTCAGCTACCAGCCTCTTTCTAGTATTCTGCCGCTCCTTTTGATATCCTTCGGATCGTTGATAAAAATGGGAATGTCTCCATTCATGATAAGCGAGTGGCTTCCTATAGCCCATGGAAACGCTCCTGCCAATGCTTCAGCAGTGTTCAGCGCAACCATGACACTCATGGGCGTTTTCCTGATCACGAAGATGCTCTTTCTCACGGCCCAGAGCGTTGCGACAGTTTATGTCGGAGTTCTGTTTTTGATCATTGGCAGCATATCTATACTGTTTTCTTCCATATACGCCTACATTTCTGAAAATATGAAGATGCTTGGCGGGTTCAGCACCATCGAGAACCAGGGCGCCATTCTCAATGCCTTTGGCCTCTACCTTATAGCATCCACTGCCATATTGAAAGAATTCGTTTTAGCCACAATCATAATTTTCACGCTGTCCCATTCAATTTCAAAGACGGGGCTTTTTCTCTCTGTGGGAAGCACAAGGGGCGAGTATTTTGGCGAATCCAAGGCACCTGGCGACAGATGGATGAGAGTAGGGACGCTGCTCTCCACTATGTCACTGTCTGGATTATTCCCAACCATTGGAGGGCTTGCCGTTTGGATGCTTCTTGAATCCTTCTTTATGCAGGCCTACCTTGGAGGGTTCCTTGGAATAATTGCCATTGTTGTTGGTTCAGTGATAGCAATATCGGAAGGCATGGCTACAGGAGCCATGATAAAGGTTCTGTCATTCTCCGCCCTCTTTAGGGCTAAAAAGGGGACAGCACCAAAGACAGAGACTGTTACAATATTCAGCGTCGGCGCCGCGCTTCTCTTCATCTTCTTAATTTCCACCCTTCTTGTTCCGAAAATGTTCGTCAGTGGTTTGCCTGCTGTATTTGTCCTAAATGGTTTCACTATAGAATCTGCTTTCTCAGGGTCAGATTTCGGGTTGATCTCGCCTGTATATGTTGCAGCCCTTATAACAGTATTTTCAGTTTCAGCCTATGCCATATTTGGAAGGCCAAGAACACGGACGCTTCCAGAATGGAACAGCGGGCGAATGATCACATCCGAATACACATCATTCGGATATGCAAACAACATAAGGCTGATGCTCAGAAGAATTCTCAGGACACGTTTTGGGAATAGCAAGCAGCCCATAACCGTCATTGATGTTTTCTGGTTTGTCATAGTTTCCGCAGGAAGGAATTACAGGAGATTTTCTGGATATTTTGCCAGAAAATTTATGAACAGTTCAATTGGATGGTACATGATATACATGATAGTGGCATTTATGGTGGTAATAATACTTGGAAGTTTTATCCAGTGACATTACTCTTTTTGCAGCAGGAATTGGTTTCATGCAAGGATTTCCACTGGATGCAAGCCGGCATCTCTTGGCAAAACACGCGAAGATGCAGAGTCCTTAGATTTAAATTATACCATAGAGGTCAATTTTCGTACCAGAACCTTTTGAACAAACGATTACTTCTGCTAGAATATGCGCAAAGCCATGCACAACATAAGGGAATAGGCAAAAAAGCAAAATAAATGAAAATAAAATATTAAGCTTCTCCAAGCACGGTAGTGGAGCATCCCGGGATGTTTGCATAAGGAGGCACCTAATGTTAAGTTATGCAATTCACGCTGCAAGGCATTAGCGTTTTCTGTAGCTAATGGCTATTCCTATGGCTATCACAACCCCAAGGGCGATAAGCACTATGGCAAGGTCAATCTTTCCTATGAATCCGCGCTGCTTTACGAATTCTATCACAACCGTTACGTTGCTGCCGTTAACCGTGAAATTGCCGTCCTTCTTGACAACAGTGTAGTTTGAAGGTGAATTCACTGAGTAATAATATGTTCCGTTTGGTTCAAATAGTGAGAGATTTGTTGTATTTCCGTAATATTCTATGTTTCCTATGTCAACGCTCCAGTTCACTCCGTTATCAAGGCCAGAACCTACAAAAATAACCTCGTAACCGTACAGGAAACCGATATTTACCACCTGGTCCATGCCATTGGTGTTCAATATGATGAAGGTCTGGTTTGGAACATAGTTTTTCGAATAATTAACCTGGAACTGGTAAGTCCCTCCGTAAAGGTAGAAATTTAGTGTGGTGTTATTGGATGAAACTGTAACGCTGGCGGTAGAATTGGATGCAGTTACATTCCATACGTAACCCTGAGGAAGGCCGGTTTCAACAAATGTCACATTGAACCTTCCAAGCTTGAACGTAACATTGTGGTAAATTTGAGACCCATTTACGGTGACAGATCCATTTTCGCCAACATAATTTGGATCACCTGCAATAGGGTGGTAATTGTAGGTTCCATTGGGCAAGATCATTATAAGTTTGTCAGTTGAGGCTTGCCCTTTGTAGGATCCGTTGTTTGTCACAAGGCTCCATGCCATTCCAGCCGGTAGGCCGGTTTCATTGAATTGGGCTACATAGCCATACTTAAACGTAACTTGGATGCTCAGATTCTTTCCGCTGACGGTAAAACTACCATATTGCGGGGATGGGGCGAACCTTCCAGAGTCTGAGATATAAAATTCATATGTTCCGTTAGCAAGATGGAAAGTTATACTTGAGTTGCTGCTTGTATTGCTAACATAGCCTACTGACACATTCCACTTGCTTCCACTGGGAAGGCCTGATTCAGTGAAATTGACCGCATATAGTTTTGTTATGGAATCGACAGCGAAATCATAAGCATCAATTGAGCCCATTCCGGTCAAAAGATCGTAGCCGTAATGTGCTGTGTAGACATGATTTCTTCCATACGGGACAGGATAAAATGGCTCAAGGAATCCAAGAGGTTTTTTGACAGTGGAATTGTACTCGTAATTGCCTAAGGCATAAATTTTAGGATCAGCGAATCCCAGCGAGGGCTGGTCGTTCCTTTGAAGGTACAGGTCTATCGTGGCAATAATACCTGCTTCAACGGGGCTGGAAACACTGGTGCCCCCAACTGAATACTGCTGTTCCCCGGACGTCGCATTCTGAAATAATATTATTGTGTTATTGGCTATTGCGCCTATATCAGGCACACCACGCCCTGCTCCATTAATCACCGTATTGGCTATGTTGTTCTTTTGCCAGCTTGGTTCGGGATAGACACTACTAATGCCTCCAGTGGTTCCAATCGGGCCGCCAAGGCTTGTGTCGCTCTCAGGTATATACCATGCACTGTTGTTCTGTATGGAGAGGTAGTTCTGGCTTAATGAGTTAGGGTTGATTGTTATAGAGGTGCCCCCTACAGCCACAACACCAAAAGTGCCATATCCTATGGTCGATGGGAATTGAACGTATGTTGGATTTCCTGGGATATACTTCGAGCTGTTTTGGTTGTCTCCAGAATCTCCTGTGCTCGCAAGCACTGTGATGCCTCTCGCAGATGCTTCCATTAATAGCGAGTTCCAGCTGCTGCTGATCAGATCGGAGGTGCCCCAGGAGTTTGATATTACGCTCACGTTCTGAAGAGCTGAAGCTGAAGGCGGTGGTGACAACGCTGTATTGAAGGCAAATGTTAGGTTAGACAGGCTGTTGTTTGGAGCATATACATTGTAGATTGAGGCTCCGGGAGCAAGGCTTCCAGCCATTTCAATATCCAGCGTATTTTCAAGTGATGCTCCTGTTGTGTCTTTATTAGCACTCGGGCCTGGCAGTGGGGCGTTATTAACAGGAACAGGGTAAATGGAGGGATGCGGAACTCCTGATGGGAAGGTAGTGTTAAAATAGTCGCTCACGACGCTTGGGTTGTAGGGGGCTGCCGAAACCTTCGCCCCAGCTGAATTGTTGTAGTATCCAGACCATAGTATCGTTGCTATGACTGCACCCTTGTCATAATTTGGGCCGAACAATTTTGTTTCGTTGTAAGAAACCTGCAGGTCTGATCCGTAGATGTATTCGACACCAGAACGGATTATGGGGGTGGGGTAATTGCTGTTGTCTAAGTTTGCAGCAGCGGATGTCCCGATTGAAGTGTAATATAGGCTAGCAAGGTTTGCCTCAGCACTTGATAGGCCAATTACATTGGATGTCCCTATCGCCAACCAATGGGGAAGTTCAGGGGTTGCTGATGGCCCAAATATTGATGGGGAACCTGTTATTGAAGTGTTGAAGGCATCCCCTATCTGATTTGCATTTCCATAAATTCCGAGAACGAGCCTGTTCTGGAATGTCGTAAAATTATGTATTCCAAAATTCTCAAAATAATTAATTGCGGATTGGTAAAACTGGGGGCTTGGAGAGAAATTGGCAATAAACTCTTCTTCAGTAAGAAATTTGCCATACTGGCTGCTTAATGGATTGTAAAGATTGTTGAGCAATGCAGTAAGCCTATTCTGGTCGCTCTCGTTGAATATTATGGCTACTGAAATATCTGAGGAATATGGTTCACCTGGCCCAAGAATGGTTCCGGCAAATGTCACAGCGGTCATTGAGGTGTCATTGAAGGCAGCCACCTGTGGAATTTTTGCCTCCTGGCGGTAAACAAAGCCCATAACGGACATGCAAACCAACAGGGCTAGGATAATAACAGCCACCCATGTTTTTCCACCATCAGACATTTGATGTTCAGTGATAGCTATCTAAAAAAGTTTTCACATATCAGGATTCGAATGTCATCGAAAAGTGGCTTCTTTTATGTTTCCAAATGCAGTAGTATAATTTGAACTCTTCAAGACGCCTTAATTTCATCGAGCAGCACAGTCTTCAGAACTTTTCCGTTCATGGTTTTTGGCAGTTCTTCCCTCACAAAGACCCTCTTAGGAATGAGGTGGCTGGGCAAATATTTTGCAAGGTCTTTCTTGAAGTTGGCCTCATTGAGTTGTTTCGCTGCCTTTTGCACCACGAAAAGAACAATTTCCTCCGTACCATCCTTTCTTCTTCTCTGGATGGCTGCAGCTTCCTTTATGTTTGGGACCTTTGAAACTATGGCTTCAATATCCTGTGAGAAAGCAGCATGGCCATCCGGGAATATCATTTGAGGATGAAATTCCTGGATCTTGAGCATCCCAGACTCATCCAACAACCCATATGCCATAGTATCAATTGGAGCAGT